>JAOPUQ010000398.1 GCA_025963425.1 Modestobacter sp.
GCGAGGTCTCGGGTCTTCACGGAGGCGGAAGGTACCCGACGCCGCCGAGGCGGCTCAGCGGTGCAGCCAAACGGCGGCGTCGTCGGGCAGCCGGCCGTCGCCCACCGGCGCGCTGGCCAGCAGCACCTTGCCCTCGGGGACCTGCAGGGGGGCGCCGGAGACGTTGAGCAGGCAGACCAGCCCACCGGGACGACGGAAGGCCAGGCACCCGTCGGGCGCCGGCAGCCACTCCAGCGACGGGCCGGCGAAGGCGGCCGAGCGGCGCAGCGCGAGCGCCTCCCGGTACAGCGTCAGCATCGAGTGCGGGTCGTCGGCCTGCGCCGCCACGGTGAGCGGCCCCCAGCCGGCGGGCATCGGCAGCCAGGTGTCCGGCGAGGTGGAGAAGCCGTAGGGCGGCTGGTCCCCGGTCCAGGGCACCGGCACCCGGCAGCCGTCGCGGCCGCGCTCGGTGCGCCCGGACCGCTCCCAGATCGGGTCCTGCAGCACCGCGTCAGGGAGATCAACGTCGGGCATGCCGAGCTCGTCGCCGTTGTAGACGTAGGCCACCCCGGGCAGCGCCAGCTGCAGCAGCGCCGCCGCCCGGGCCCGGCGGGTCCCGCGTTCGCCGCCGCCGTAGCGGGTGACGTGCCGGGGACGGTCGTGGTTGGACAGCACCCAGCAGGCCGGTGCGGGGGTGGCGGCCACGGTGGCCAGCGAGTGCTCGACCGCCGTCCGCAGGCCCTCGAGGTCCCACTCGGCGGTCAGCAGCCGGAAGTTGAACGCGAGCTGCAGCTCGTCGGGGCGCAGGTACTGGGACAGCCGCTCGTCGTCGGAGACCCAGACCTCACCCACGGCCATCGTGCCGGGGTAGGCATCGAGCACCGACCGGACGCGCCGGTGGATGAGGTGCACCTCGTCCTGGTCGAACCGGTGGTCGGCCGGGCCGTCGTCGGCGAACAGCCCGGTGTCGGCCGAGGGCACCATGTCCGGCAGCCCGTCGGGCTTGGCCATGCCGTGGGCGACGTCGATGCGGAACCCGTCGACGCCGCGGTCCAGCCAGAACCGCATCGTCGTCTCCAGGTCGGTGACGACCTCGGGGTTGGTGAAGTCCAGGTCCGGCTGCTCGGGGGCGAACAGGTGCAGGTACCACTGGCCGTCTGCCACCCGTGTCCAGGCCGGCCCGCCGAAGACCGAGGGCCAGTTGTTCGGCGGCTGGGCGCCGTCGGGGCCGCGGCCGTCGCGGAAGACGTACCGGGCGCGGGCCGGCGAGCCGGGGCCGCCGGCGAGCGCCTCGACGAACCATTCGTGGAGGTGCGAGCTGTGATTGGGCACCAGGTCTACGGTGACCTTGATGCCGCGGGCGTGCGCGTCGGCCAGCAGGGCGTCGAACCCGGCGAGGTCGCCGAACACCGGCTCCACGTCGCGGGGGTCGGCGACGTCGTAGCCGTGGTCGGCCATCGGCGAGGGGTAGAACGGCGTGATCCACAGCGCGTCGACGCCGAGGTCGGACAGGTAGGGCAGCCGGTCGCGGATCCCGGCCAGGTCGCCCACGCCGTCACCGCTGCCGTCGGCGAAGCTGCGGACGTAGACCTGGTAGAAGACCGCGTCCCGCCACCAGTCCGGGTCGGTGCCCGCGGTGCGGGCGGCGGACGGGGACGGCGGGTGCTGGCTCAGCGGGTGCTCCGGGGGTCAGGTGCGGCCGGGGGACAGCGTCCCGCCGGCCTCGTCGGGGAAGCGGTTCTGCATGCTGCGGGCGGCCATCTCCAGGTAACCCCACAGCGTGGCGTCCTGCTCGGCGGGCAGCTCCAGGGAGTCGACGGCGGCGCGCATGTGGGTCAGCCACGCGTCCCGCTCGATCTCGCTGATGGCGAAGGGCGCGTGACGCATCCGCAGGCGCGGATGGCCGCGGTGCTCGGAGTAGGTGCGCGGACCGCCCCAGTACTGCTCCAGGAACAGCCGCAGCCGGGCCTCGGCGCCCGCCCAGTCATCGGCCGGGTACAGCGGGCGGAGCACCGGGTCCTCCCGGACCGCGGCGTAGAAGTGGGCGATGAGCCTGCGGAACGTCTGCTCCCCGCCCACCTCGGCGTAGAAGCTGCGGGCCGAGGGCAGCGACGGGCTCGTCTCGCTCATGCCCCCGATGGTCCCTCAGTCGC
The DNA here is from genome assembly GCA_025963425.1 of Modestobacter sp. Taxonomy (GTDB): domain Bacteria; phylum Actinomycetota; class Actinomycetes; order Mycobacteriales; family Geodermatophilaceae; genus Modestobacter. The sequence goes on from JAOPUQ010000398.1 coordinate 2,133, forward strand.
GCCACCCGGGCCCACGCGGCCCCGCCGGGCCCGGTCGGCCGGAGGGCGGGTGCGCGCCAGCGCCACCAGCGGACCGGTGATTGCCACCAGGCCGATGCCGCCGGCCACCGCCACGACGGTGCTGGGGGCCAGCACCTCGGCGCCCAGCCCGGCGAGGACGGTGCCGAGACCCTGGACGCCGAACAGCCCGGCCACCGCGACGCCGAACGCCCGCCCGCGGTAGGCGCTGGGCACCGCCTGCACGAAGGCCACGTTGAGCGGGATGTTGAACGCCGCGCCGACGCCGGCCACGACGAGCAGGACGAGCACCAGGGCCAGGGCGCCGGTGCCGGTCCCGAGGACCAGTGGCACCAGCCCGGCAAGGAGCACGCCGGCGACCGACAGCACCGCCAGCGGCACCAGCAGCCGGTTGCGCAGCGCCGGAGGGCACAGCCGGCCGATCACCAGCCCGCCGAGGACGGTGCCGGCCGGGGCGGCGGCCAGCAGCAGACCGGTGGACGACGTCGTCCCCACGAGCTGGTCCGCCAGGGGCGTCGCGACGCCCTCCGGGGCGTTCACGAACATCGCGGCGACCCACAGCAGGCCGACGATGCTGAGCAACCGGGGGGAGGCGGCGATCAAGCGCAGTCCGCTGCCGGTGTCGCGCCAGATCGACCGGGTCCCGTCACCGTCCTCCTCGAGCACCGGTGCCGGCCGGCGCTGCAGGCTGCGGCTGAGCCACAGCGCCGAGACGGCGAAGGTGGCGGCGTTGACCAGCAGCGCCACCGAGGGGGAGAAGGCGCTCAGCAGTGCCCCACCCAGCAGGAAGCCGACCAGCTGCGACACCTGCGAGGTGATGCCGGTCAGCGAGGTGGCCACCGCGTAGCGGTCGCCCTCCAGGACGTCGGCCATCAGCGCGGACCGGGCCGCCTCGAACGGTGGCGCGCACACCGAGACGAGGAGCAGGAGCCCGAGCAGCACCGGCAGCGGCGTCCCGGGGACCGTCATGCCGGCGACGAGCACCGCCCGGAGGACGTCGCTGGTGATCAGCACCTGGTGCCGCGGCAGCCGGTCGGCCACCGCGGCCAGCACCGGGCCGCCCAGGACCCACGGCAGGTAGCCGATGGCGAAGGTCACCGCGGACAGCAGCGCGGAGTCGGTGCGCTGGTAGACCAGGATCGTCAGCGCCACCCGCGCCAGCTCGTCGCCGATGGTCGACAGCAGGTAGGAGCCGAACAGCGGCCGGAACTCACGGACGGCGAAGACCTGCCCGTAGGTCGCCGGCCGCTCGCCCCCGCCGCGCACGCCTCGGCCCGGTCGGCCCTTCAGCGGGCACGACCCCGTCGCGGGGCGGCCCCCGTCGTCCGCACCTGCACCCGCATGGACCTGTCCTCCCCGGTGGTCTGTGCCGTTGGCACCGCCACCCGTGCGCCGGTTCCGACCGTGCCCTGCTCCCGCGCGAGTCTGGCAGGTGTGGCGAGGCACACGATCACCGGTCGGCCGTTCCGGTTCCGTCTTCAGAGAGTCCGGTGGCTCACCCGCCGGTGGTCAGCCCCGTGTGCGCGGCCAGGAAGGCGAGCTGGTCAGCGGCCAGTTCGACGGTGCGGCTGACCGCCCGGGCACCGTGGCCCACCGACAGCTCGCGGCGCAGCACGACCGGCCGCGGGGAGCCGGTCGCCGCCTGCAGCGCCGCGGCCAGCTTGCGGGCGTGCAGCGGGTCGACCCGGGTGTCGGACTCGAAGGTCGTGAACAGCACCGCCGGGTAGGCGGTGCCCGGCACCACCCGGTGGTAGGGCGAGTAGCCCACCAGCCAGCCCAGCTCGTCGGGGTCGGCGGCGGTGCCGTACTCGTCGTTCCAGGTGCGGCCCAGCCCGAACAGCTCGTACCGCACCATGTCCAGCAGCGGTGCGCTGCACACGACGGCCGACACCAGGTCGGGGCGCTGGGTGAGCATCGCGCCGACCAGCAGGCCACCGTTCGACCCGCCCATCACGGCCAGCTGGGCCGGCGTCGTCCAGCCCTCGGCCACCAGGTGCTCCCCAGCGGCGGCGAAGTCGTCGAAGACGTTCTGCTTGCGCTCGCGCATGCCCGCCCGGTGCCACTCCTCGCCGTGCTCGGAGCCGCCGCGCAGGTTGGCCACCACCCACACGCCGCCGGCCGCCACCCAGGACAACGCCTGCGCGCTGTAGGCCGGGGTGAGGGCGACGTTGAAGCCGCCGTAGCCGTAGAGCACGGTCGGCCGCGGCGTGTCGGGCGTACCGGCCCCGGACAGCACGAACAGGTGCACCGGCGTCCCGTCGGCCGACGTCGCGTGGGTCTCCACGACCTGGACGGCGGGCACCTCGCCGGCGACCGGCGCCCGCTCCCAGCTGGTCAGGACGGCGGGTGCGGCGGCGTCCCAGCGGAGCACCGACGGCGGCGTCGCGTAGTCGGTGTAGCCGACCCACGCGGTGCGGCCGCCTTCCGGCGGTGCGCTCACTCCGGCGACGCTGCCCGGTCGCAGGTCGGTGACCTCGGCCAACCGGCCGGCGCCGTCGGCGGCCCACACCGACAGCCGGTCGGTGGCGTCGACGGCGTGCACGGCCAGCACCTGCAGGTCGCCGTCCGGGCCGTCGACCAGGGCCACGTCGGCCAGCACGCCGTCGGGTTGTTCGGGGATGACGTCGACCCAGTTGTCCGGCGTCCAGCTGGCCGGGTCGGACGGGTCGGCGACGGCCAGCCGGCTGCGCGGGGCGTCCCGGTCGGAGTGCAGCCACAGCCGGCCGTCCCGGGCCACCCACGCCGACGTCTGGGCGTCCACGCCGACCTGCAGCTCGCGCAGCACACCGTCCCCGGCGAGGTCGGCCAGCCACACGTCGTCCCGCGGGGCGGTGCCGATGGACGCGGACACGACCAGCCAGCGGCCGTCGGCGCTGGTGCGCGCCCCGAAGTAGGTGGCCGGGTCGCTGCCCTCGCCGTGCACCAGGACGTCGGTCTCCGGGTCGGCGCCGACCCGGTGTCGCCACACCCGGCGGTGGAACTGCTCCTCGCCGGCCGGGACCAGCCCGGGCGCCAGCCGGCGGACGTAGAACAGCTCCTCGCCGCCGGGCAGCCAGGCGACGGGGGAGTAGCGGCAGCGGTCGACCGGGCCGTCGAGGAGCTTCCCGGTGGCCACGTCGAGCACGAACAGCCGGGACTCCTCGTCCCCGCCGGTGGAGACCTGGTAGGCCAGCCGGTCGCCCTCCCAGGACGGTGACCAGGCGTCCAGCGTCGTGGTGCCGGCCGGGTCCAGGGCCATGGGGTCGACCAGCACCCGCACGCTGCCGTCGGGTTCGGTCACCCGCAGCACCGCGTGCTCCTGGCCGGGGTCGCGGCGGGTGGAGAAGGCCCGGCCGGCCCGCCACACCGGGATGCCCACCGCGCCGGCATGCACCAGGACGGCCATCCGGTCGGCGAAGGCGGCGCGTCCGGGGAGCGCGCCGAGCACCTCGGTGGCGAGCTCGTCCTGCGCCTGCGCCCAGGCGGTGGTGCGCGGGTCGCCGGCGTCCTCCAGCCAGCGGTAGGGGTCGGCGACGGCGTTGCCGTGCAGGTCCTCGACCAGGTCCAGGCGGGGGGCGTCGGGATATCGCACGGGCCGACGGTATCCGGGGTGCAACATTTCGCCGTGCCGGAGGACGGCACCGCAGGGCAGGATGGGGGAGCCCGTGGGTCCCCGCAGCACCCGGCGGCCCGGGGCACTCGGAGGTGTCCCGTGTCGATCACCGAACTCGGGTCGTCCGCGTCGAGCCACCGGGGCTCGACCCACGACCCGCACTCCGGCCCGCGCGCGCCTGCGCCGGCACTCGCGACCACCGGCGCCACGCTGCTGCTCATCGCAACCTACGAGCCGTTGTGCGTGGTCTCCAGCCGCCGGGCGATCGTGCTCGTGCTGGCCGCCAAGGCCGAGGCGGTCGACGTCACCGACGACGAGGTGCACGCCGAGCGCGTCTCCCTGGCCGTGCCCATCGTGGTGCGGCTGACCCGCTACGTCCGGGTGCCGTACCCGGTGCAGGTCCCGCTGTCCCGGCGCGCGGTGTTCACCCGGGACGGGCAGACCTGCGTCTACTGCGGAGGGTCGGCGACCAGCATCGACCACGTCGTGCCGCGCAGCCGCGGGGGCACGCACACCTGGGACAACGTCGTCGCCGCGTGCCGCCGGTGCAACCACGCCAAGGCCGACCGGTACCTCGCCGAGCTGGGCTGGTCACTGCCCCGGCAGCCCGGTGCGCCCAGCGGAGCCGCCTGGCGGCTGCTCGGGCACCGGACCGTCGATCCGCGCTGGCGGACCTGGCTGGGCATGCCGGAGTCGGTCAGCGCGTGACCGAGCTTGCGAGGTTCCGCATGGACGCAGCACCACCGGGCACGGGGCCGACGAGCGCCAGCGAGGAGAAGCCGTGACCCCCCGGCCATGACCAGTCCCGCCACCGCCCGCCGCCTCTGGGCCCTGGGCGAGCCGCTGCACGCGGTCACCTACTTCGCCGACGAGGCGCGCAGCGCCGCCGAGTCGGCCGGTCTGTCCGGCTTCTGGGCCGGGTACTTCGCCATGCGCGCCGCGCCGCTGGGGCCCGTCGGGGCCGGGGTGGTGACGGCGACCTTCGCCTCCTTCGCACCGGCCTTCGTGGCCGTCCGCGTCCCCGCGGTGTGGGACGAGGTCAGCCCCGCCGGTGCGCTGGCCGCCCGGCTGGCGGGGGTGGACGCCGCGGTCGCCCGTGCCGTGCCCGGGTGGCGCGGGTCCGCCGAGGCCTGGGAGGCCGCGGAGCTGGCCCGTCGGGCGGCCGAGGCGGTCGACGTCCTCGGGCGTCCGCTGACGGCGGCGAACGCCGAGCTGCCCTGGCCCGAGCCCCCGCACCTGATGCTCTGGCAGGCGCTCACCACGCTGCGCGAGCACCGCGGCGACGGCCACCTCGCGGCGCTGCTGCAGCGTGAGCTGCTCGGACTCCCGAGCCTGGTGCTGGCCGCGGCCGCCGGGGCGACGGCGGCCGACTGGCTGCAGAGGGCGCGCGGCTGGTCCCCGGACGAGTGGGCCGCGGCGGCCGACCAGCTGGCCGGGCGCGGGCTGCTCGCCGGCGGGTCGCTGACCGCGGAAGGGCTCGCCATCCGGGCCGCCGTCGAGGCAGACACCGACCGGCTGGCACTCGGGCCGTGGGCCGCGCTCGGGGACGCCGGCTGCGACCGGCTGGCCGAACTGCTCGCCCCGGTGCGCCGGGGGGTGGTGGCGGCCGGCGACTGGCCGGCGCACAACCCGATCGGCGCCCCCGAACCCGACTGACCGTCCTGGGCGCCGACAGCGGGGCGGTGCCTCGGGTGACGCGGCTGCGCTCGGTCGGGTAGCCCTCGTACGCGCCCTCGGCCAGCCCGGTGCGGAGCCGGTCCATCGCGTCCCAGACGTCGACGAACCGCGTGTAGAGCGGCGCCGGGCCGAAACCGCACCCGGTCCGGCGTCCGGAAGTCCGGGACGACGCCGCAGTCGACCAGTGCCCGGGTCAGCTGCCAGGCCGCCGGGTGCGCGAGGCTCACGTGCGAGCCGCGCCGGGCGGCGTCCCGCGGTGAGGCGACGGCCACGCCGTGCCCGGCCAGCCACACGTCGGCCAGGGCGATCAGGAGGCCGGTGAGCGCCTGGCCCTTGGCGGCCAGCCGCTCGATGCCGGCCTCGGCGCTGAGCCGGGCACCGACCTCCACCGCGGCCATCGCCAGCACCGGGGGAGTGCCGACGGCGAAGCGGTCCACGCCGTCCGCCGGGTCGTCGGCCGGCCCCATGGCGAACTGGTCGCGCTGGCCGAACCACCCCCAGATGGGCTGGTGCAGCTGCTCCTGCAGCTCGCGGCGGACGTAGCGGAAGGCCGGCGCCCCGGGCCCGCCGTTGAGGTACTTGTAGGTGCAGCCGACGGCGAGGTCCGCGCCGGCCGCGGTCAGGTCGGCGGGCACCGCCCCGGCGCCGTGGCTGAGGTCCCAGACCACGAGCGCGCCGGCCTCGCGGGCCAGCGCGGTCACCACGGCGACGTCGACCAGCGCGCCGGACCGGTAGGCCACCTGCGACAGGACGACGACGGCGACCCGCTCGTCCAGCGCCGCGGCCAGCACCCCGGGCTCCAGGCCCTCGTCGGCGTGCGCGTCGACCTCGCGCACCGTCATCCCGCGCTGGGCGGCGACGCCGGCCACGACATAGCGGTCGGTGGGCCAGCACGTCCCCGATCCGCCGGGACCGCTCGACCCAGCTGTTCCAGGAGCCGACGAGCCCGCGGCCCCACTCCTGCTCCACCACCCGCGCGACGGCCGCCGGGGTCTCCGTCGGCAGCCGGCCCAGGGAGTTCCCGTCGAGGTAGAGCAGCCGGCCGGGCCGGTCGTCGTGGGGTGCCGGTGAAGCGGGCCCGGAATCCGGCCAGCGGATCGGCGTCGTCCAGGGCGGCGGCCGCGGCGCGGGACAGGTCCACGCCGCCATGCTCTCCCAGCCGCTAGCGTCGCCGACCGTGACTTCGTCGACCGGCACGCAGCTGCACGACCTCACCGCGCTGGAGCAGGCCGCCGCCGTGCGGGCGCGGGAGGTGAGCCCGACCGAGCTGGTCGAGCACGCGCTGGCCCGGATCGAGGCGCTGGACCCGCAGATCGGTGCGTTCATCACCGTCACCGCCGAGCGGGCCCGCGCCGCCGCCGTGCGCGCGGACCAGGCCGTCGTCGACGGCGGCGACCTGCCGCCGCTGCACGGCGTGCCCACCGCGATCAAGGACCTGAACAACACCGCCGGGGTGCGGACGACGTTCGG
>JAOPUQ010000399.1 GCA_025963425.1 Modestobacter sp.
AGGCGTCGACCACCAGCACGATGACGTCGGCGGTCTTCATGGCGTACTCGGCCTGGCGGGCGATGGAGGCGGCCATGCCGGTCGCCTTGGGCTCCCACCCACCGGTGTCGACGACGGTGAAGGACTTGCCGTTCCACAGCGCCTCGTAGGCGATCCGGTCACGGGTGACGCCGGGGACGTCCTGGACCACGGCGGCACGGCGGCCGAGGAACCGGTTGACCAGCGTGGATTTGCCGACGTTCGGGCGGCCGACGACGGCCACCACGGGCAACGGGCCCTGCTGCTCGCTCATGCCGCCCCGCCCACTGCGGTCAGGGCCAGCTCGAGGACCCGGTCGACGACGGCGTCCCGGTCCAGGCCGCTGCTGTCGACCACGACGGCGTCGGTGGCCGGGCGCAGCGGGCTGTCGGCCCGGCTGCTGTCGTACTCGTCGCGGCGGCGCAGGTCGGCGGCGATCGCGGCGATCTGACCCGGGTCGGTGACGCCGAGCTGGCCGGCCCGGCGTTCGGCCCGGATCTCCGGGGCCGCGGTCAGATAGACCTTGAGGGTCGCCTCGGGCAGCACCACGGTGCCGATGTCACGTCCCTCGACCACGATCGCCCCGGTCTCGGCGACCAGGGCGCGCTGACGGTCCACCAGCAGCCGTCGGACGGCCGGGACGGCGGAGACCGCGGACACCGATCGGGTGACCTCGGCACCGCGGATCCGGGTGGCGACGTCCACGCCGTCGACCTGCACCAGCTCGGTGCCGGCCTCGGTGCCGATGTCGATCCGGGCCGCGGTGACGCTGCGGGTGACGGCCTCGGCGTCCTCGGGGTCGACGCCGGCGTCGAGCACCGCGACCGTGGCGGCGCGGTACATGGCACCGGTGTCGAGGTAGGAGGCGCCGAGCCGGACGGCGAGGGCGCGGGCGACGCTGGACTTGCCGGTGCCCGAGGGACCGTCGAGGGTCACCTGGCCCCGGAACTGGCTCTCGCTCACTGTGCGATGTCCCGTCGGAGGGCGGCCGCACCACGCAGGTACACGTGCTGCACCTCGGTACGGGGCCGCGGGGTGTCCACGTGCGCCATCAGCCGCAGCACCCGTGGCAGGGCATGCGGGACGGCGATCTCGGTGGCGCACATCAGGGGCACGTCCCCGAGCCCGAGCTCGCGGGCCGCCAGCGCCGGGAACTCCGACACGAGGTCGGGGGTGGCGGTGAACAGGATGCTGATCAGGTCCTCCGCGGACAGTTCGTTTCGCTCGAGGACGGCGGACACCAGTTCGCGCGTCGCCGACAACACCTCGTCGCGGTCGTCGGCGGCCACCTGTGTCGCACCCCGGATGGCTCGGACGGCCATGCACTCTCCTGACATCGATGCCGGCACACGGATCGCCGTGCGCCTCGGTCGAGTCTAGGGAGCCTCCGCCACCCCCGGCGCCGCGCGTCCGGACCGGGCCGCCGGAGGGGGCTCAGGTGCGGGCGGCGGTGAGGTCGCGGACCTCGGCGTACCGCTCCCGCACCTGCGGCAACGGGTCGGCCTGGAAAACCTCGGTCTCGGTGGTCGGCCAGGCCGGCGGGGCGTCACCGCCGGCCAGCACCCAGGCGGCCTGCCGGGCGGCGCCGTCGGCGACGTACTCCCCCGGCGGCGGCACCAGCACCGGGACGCCGAGGACCGCGGGGGCCAGCCGGCGGACGGCCTCGGAGCGCGCGCCGCCACCCACCAGGAGCACCCGCCGGACCGGGGTGCCGCCCGCGGCGACGGCGGTCAGCCCGTCGGCCAGCCCGCACAGCAGCCCCTCCACGGCCGCCCGGGCCAGGAACGCCGGCTCCGCGGTGGTCAGGGTCAGACCGTGCACCGCACCGGTCGACCACGGCCGGTCCGGGGTGCGCTCCCCCTCCAGGTAGGGGACCAGCACCAGCCCGCCGGCCCCGGCCGGCGCGGACAGCGCCAGCCGGGACAGCTCCGCGTGGTCGACGCCCAGCAGCCGGGCGGTCGCGTCGAGGACCCGGGCGGCGTTGAGCGTGACCACCAGCGGCAGGAAGTGGCCGGTGGCGTCGGCGAACCCCGCGACGGTGCCCGAGGGGTCGGCGGTCGGCGTCGTCGAGACGATCGACACCACCCCCGAGGTGCCGACCGAGACGATCACGTCGCCTGGCTCGGCGCCCACCCCGAGGGCGGCTGCGGCATTGTCACCGGTGCCCGGTCCCAGGGTGGCGCCACCGCCTGCTCCGGTGAGGACACCGGCCGGCTCGGCCGGCCCGAGCACGCGGGGCACGACGGCACCCGAGCCGAGGGCCCGCTCGAGCAGGTCCAGCCGGTACCGGCCGGCCGCCGGCGACCAGTAGCCGGTGCCGCTGGCGTCCCCCCGGTCGGTGACCAGTCCGTCGAGCCCGGGTGACCCGGCCAGCCGCCAGGTCAGCCAGTCGTGCGGCAGGCACACGGCCGCCGTCCGGGCGGCGTTGTCCGGCTCGTGCTGGGCCAGCCAGCGCAGCTTGGTGACGGTGAACGAGGCCACCGGCACCAGCCCGACCGCGTCGGCCCACGCCTGCCGCCCGGTCTCCCCCGCCCCGAGCTCGGCGATGAGGTCGGTCGCCGCTGCTGCGGAACGGGTGTCGTTCCATAGCAGCGCCGGCCGGACGACGTCCCCGGCCTCGTCCAGGCAGACCATGCCGTGCTGCTGGCCACCGACGGCGACCGCGGTGACGTCGTCCAGGCCACCGGCGGCGCCGATGGCCACGTGCAGTGCCGCCTCCCAGGCGGCCGGGGCGACCTCGGTGCCCGGGGGGTGCTGCGCCCGGCCCTCCCGGACCAGGCGGCCGCTGTCGGCGTCCCGCACCACCACCTTGCACGCCTGCGTCGAGGAGTCGACCCCGGCCACCAGCGTCATCGACGGCCTCCTGTGCCCTCTGCCGTGCGGTCTGCTCAGCGGGCGCCGAGCAGGTGCTCCACCGCGAGCTGATCCAGCCGGACGACGCCGGCACCCCGGGCGCCCGCCGCGTCGGCGTCGAACTCCTCGTAGGCGGAGCGGTCGGCCAGCAGGTCGTCGTAGGACTCCCCCGCGGCCAGCGTCGGCTCGGACAACTCGCCCACCCGGGCGGCGGTCATCGCCTCCTGCACCTCGGGATCGGCACGGAAGGCCGCCGCCCGCTCCCTGAGCAGCAGGTACGTGCGCATGTTCGCCGCCGCCGAGGCCCAGACGCCGTCCATGTCCTCGGTGCGCAGCGGCTTGTAGTCGAAGTGCCGGGGGCCGTCGTATGCCGGGCCGCCCTGCGGGCCGCCGTTCTCCAGCAGGTCCACGGTGCCGAACGCGCTCAGCAGGTCGCCGTGACCGAACACCAGGTCCTGGTCGTACTTGGGCCCGTGCTGGCCGTTGAGATCGATGTGGAAGAGCTTGCCCTGCCAGATCGCCTGGGCGATACCGTGGGTGTAGTTCAGCCCGGCCATCTGCTCGTGCCCGACCTCGGGGTTCACCCCGACCATGTCGGCGTGCTCCAGGGTGGAGATGAAGGCCAGCGCGTGCCCGACGGTGGGCAGGAAGATGTCACCGCGGGGCTCGTTCGGCTTGGGCTCGAGGGCGAAACGCAGCCCGTAGCCGCGGTCGATCGAGTACTGCGCCAGGGTGTCCAGTCCCTCGCGGTAACGGTCCAGCGCGGCCTGCAGGTCCTTGGCGGTGTCGACCTCGGCGCCCTCACGGCCGCCCCACAGCACGTAGGTCTCGGCTCCCAGCTCGGCGGCGAGGTCCATGTTGCGCATGACCTTGCGCAGCGCGAAGCGCCGCACACCGCGGTCGTTGGCGGTCAGCCCGCCCTCCTTGAACACCGGGTGGGTGAACAGGTTGGTCGTGGCCATCGGCACGACCAGGCCGGTCTCCTCCAGCGCGGCCCGGAAGCGCTTGATGTGGGCCTCGCGGGCAGCCTCGTCGCTGCCGAACGGGATGAGGTCGTCGTCGTGGAAGGTGACGCCGTAGGCGCCCAGCTCGGCCAGCCGGTGCACGGACTCGACCACGTCCACCGGCTTCCGGGTGGCGTCACCGAACGGGTCGCGGGCCGGCCAGCCGACCGTCCACAGGCCGAAGGAGAACTTGTCCTCGCGAGTCGGCTGCGGGGTCATGGCACTTCCTCTCACACGGGTGTGGGGAGCTGGACGGTGGCCGGGGCTGCCCGGCCGCGGCCGTCAGAGGCCGACGAGCTCGTGCAGGGCACCGACCTCCTGGACGGTCAGCCGGCGGATGGAGCCGGTGCGCATCCGGGCCAGCTCGATCGGGCCGACGGCGGTGCGGGTGAGCCGGGAGACCGGCAGGCCGACCTCGGCCAGCAGTCGCCGGACGATGCGCTTGCGGCCCTCGTGCAGCACGACCTCGACGACGGACTGCCCGGCGTGGGTGTCCATCAGCTGGAAGTCGTCCACGGCGACCGGGCCGTCCTCCAGCTCGATCCCGGCGCGCAGCCGCTTGCCCAGGTCGCGCGGGACCGAGCCGCTCACCTGCGCCAGGTAGGTCTTGCGGACCAGATAGGACGGGTGCGCCAGCCGGTGGGCGAGCTCCCCGTCGGTGGTGAGCAGGAGCAGGCCCTCGGTGTCCTGGTCCAGCCGGCCGACGTGCACCAGGCCGGGGGCCAGGTCGCCGACCATGTCACCGACGGTGGGCCGGTTGCGGTCGTCGCTCATCGCGGTGAGGACGCCGGAGGGCTTGTTCATCGCGTAGGTGACCCGGTCGTTGCGGACGTCGATGCGCTGCCCGTCGACAGTGATCTGGTCGGTCTGCGGGTCGACGCGCCTCCCCTGCTCGCGGACCAGCTCCCCGTTCACGCTGATCCGGCCCTCGGCGATCATGTCCTCGCAGACGCGCCGGGAGCCGATCCCGGCCCGGGCCAGCACCTTCTGCAGCCGCTCCCCCTGCCGGTCGCCGACCGGCTCGGCGGGCTCCCGGTCACCGGGGTGCACCGGCGCCAGTTCCATGTCCTCGGACCACATGCCGTGCTCGTCGCCCTGATCGTGGCCCTGCTCGTCGCTCTGGGGCCGGCCCTCGGGGCTCTCGGTGTTCATCCCGCCCAGTCTCCCATCACCGACGCCCCTGACCAGGGCCGGTCCGCCTTCCGGGGGCATCCCGGACGGAGGAGCACCTGCGCCGGTACCCGCCTCGAGGTACTCGGATGCTCCCCGAACGGCGGCCGCACGTACGAGAGCTTGCCCCGCGAGCGACCACACGAGTCGCGACCTTCCCTCCACGATGGCTCCATACCCACCCTGAGCTGGGCATTTGCGTTGCTCGACTGATCTTCCAGCGGTAGACTTCGAACAGGTGTTCGAGGCGGTCGGAGGTGTCATGGGCGAGTTGTCGTCGAGCCTGGACGCCCTGGCGGCCGACGACCTGCACGCCATGGTGGCCCCGCGGGTGCTGGACCGGGTGGCGGAGCTCGTTCGGGCGTCCAACCGGATCGCCGCCGAGCTGACCCGCACCGTGCGGCACGCCGAGGTGACCCAGGCAGCCGAGCACGACGGGCTGGCGTCGATGCAGTCGTGGCTGCGTGGGCACGCCCGGCTCAGCCCCGGCGCGGCCGGGCAGATGGTGCGCAACGGGCGGGCGCTGGAGCAGCTGCCGGCGGTCGCGGCCGGGTTCGCCGACGGGGCGGTGACACCGGATCAGGTCGCCGTGGCGGCACCCGTGGTGGCCGTGGACAACCAGCAGGCCGCCGCCGCGCAGGGCGTCGACCTGGCCGCGGTGGACGCGGCGTTGGCCGAGGTGGCGGCCACCCAGCCGCACGCGCAGCTGGGTCGCGTCGTGGGCCACTACCTGGCCCGGCTGGACCCGGACGGGCCGGAGCCGGACCCCACCGAGGGCCGGTCGCTGACCCTGTCCCGGCACTCCGACGGGTGCCTGTCGCTCCGCGGCCAGCTCGACCCGGTGGGCGGGGAGAAGCTGCAGGCCGCGCTGGAGTCGATCGTGCAGGCCGCCCGGCCGAAGGGCGACACCCGCACCCGCGCCCAGCAGCAGGCCGACGCGCTGGTGCAACTGGCCGACAACGCCCTGGCCGCCGGGCAGCTGCCGATCTGCCGCACGGTGAAGCCGCAGCTGATCGTCACCATCGGCCTGGAGGACCTCCTCGACCCATCGACCGGCCCCGGCGCGGCGCAGACCGGGTTCGGCGCCACCCTGTCCACCGCCCGCGCCCGCTGGGCTGCCTGCGACGCCACGATCACCCGGATGGTGCTCGACCCCGACGGGATCCCGCTGGACATGGGCCGCACCAAACGCGTCGTGCCCCCGCACCTGCGCCGGGCGGTCGAGCAGCGGGACCGGCACTGCGTCTTCGCCGGCTGTCACGCCCCCACCCACTGGTGCGACGTCCATCATCAGCTCGAATGGCTCCGCGACC
>JAOPUQ010000414.1 GCA_025963425.1 Modestobacter sp.
AGGTCCTGCGGGCGGCGCTGGCCCGTACGGCGCCGGCGGACCCGCGCGACCCGTCCACCGCCCTGGGGCCGCTGATCGGCCCGGCCGCCCTGGAGAAGGTCACCGGCTACCTGGACCTGGCGCGCCGGGACGCGCGCCTGGTCACCGGCGGCGAGGAGGTGCACCCGGACGGGCTGCCCGGCCATTTCCTGACCCCGGCGCTGGTCACCGACGTCGAGGTGACCTCACCGCTGGTCCAGGAGGACATCTTCGGGCCGGTGCTCATGCTGGAGTCCTACGCGGCGCAGGAGGACGGCGTGCGGCTGTCCAACGCGACACCGTTCGGGCTGGCCGCGTCCGTGTGGTCCCGGGACACCGCCCGGGCCGTCTCGGTGGCCCGGGAACTGAAGGCGGGCACCGTGTGGGTCAACGGCTACAACCGTTCCTACGCGGAGATGCCCTCGGGCGGGATGCGGATGTCGGGTCTCGGCCGCACCCGCGGGCTGGAGGGGCTCGAGCAGTTCACCGAGCTCAAGCACATCCACCTCTCGCTCTAGCCCGGCGGTTGGGGCCGGCACCGGAGGGAACCTCTCCCGGTGCCGGCCCGGTCAGCTGGGGACCGTTCCCTCGGGCTGGTCCGACGGCGGGGCCGCGTCGTCGAGGTCGCGCTGCAGCGAGGTCCAGAACCGGAGGGCGGCGTGCTCCATCTCCAGCCCCAGCCCCAGCGTCACCATGCGGGGGGCGACGCCGGCGACGTCGCCGTAGCGCTGCCGCATGCCCTCGTAGACCCGGATCCGCTCCTCGTGCTGGGCGATCTGCTCCCGCGCGAGCCGACGCACGTTCTCCGGCTCGCCCAGCTCGTTGAAGAACAGCTTGAGCTCCGCCACGTCCCGCAGCTGGAAGTGCTCGTTGGTCGGTGCGGCCAGCCAGGCACGCAGCTCGCGGAGTCCCTCCTCGGTGAGGGAGTAGGTCCGGCGTCGCCGGCCGTCGTGCTCGGTGGACGCCGACAGCAGGCCCATGCTCTCCAGCCGTTGCGGCTCGGAGTACAGCCCGGCGTGCGGAAAGACCCAGAAGTAGCCGATGGAGCGGTTGATCGCCCGCTTGAGGTCGTAGGACGTGGACGGGCCACGCAGGCCGACCATGCCCAGGACCACGTACGACGTGGGAGACAACCGTTCGCTGGGCACGTTGCGACTCTAACAATCTGACATGTATGGTCCGACTCAGATCATCGTGGATCTCGAAACCCGGAGGCGCACCTTGGACCTGGCCACCGCGCTGGCGTGGACCGCGGAGCGTCATCCCGACCGCCGGGCCGTCGGCGGACCGCGCCCGATGACCTACCGGCAGTGGGACGCGCACACCAACCAGCTCGCCCGCGCACTGCTCGATCTGGGCGTGCGCCGGGGCGACCGGGTGGCGCTCTCGCTGGCCGGCGGTGAGCCCCTGGCCAGCCTGCACCTGGCGGCCCAGAAGGTGGGTGCGGTCTCCGTGCCGCTGTCGACCCGCCTCAGCCCCGACGAGCTCGCCTACTGCCTTACCGACGCCGACCCCGCCCTGCTGGTCACCGACCCGTCGACCGCGCCGATCGCCGCCGCGGCGGAGCTGGACGTCCGGCACCGCGACGTCGGGGAGCTGCCGGCCGGAGAGCAGCCCGACGGCGCACTCGGGCACCCGCCCGCCGAGGACGACGTCAGCGTGATGCTCTACACCTCCGGCACCACCGGCCGGCCCAAGGGCGTGCCGCGGTCGCACCGGGCCGAGCACAGCGCCGCCGTCGCGCACCTCGTGCAGACGCAGCTGCGGCAGGGCGAGGTCGTGCTCGGCGTCATGCCCATGTTCCACACGATGGGGCTGCGCACCCTGCTGGCCAGCATCGTCTGCGGTGGCACCTGGGTGCCCCAGGCGAGGTTCGACGCGGCGGAGGCGGTGCAGCTCATCCAGGACGAGGGCGTCACCGCGCTGTACCTGGTGCCGACCATCTACTGGTCGCTGCTGCGCGAGCCGGGCTTCTCCGAGGTCACCGGCCTGGACCGGCTCGCCTACGCCGGTGCGGCCATGACCCCGGCGCTGGCCGAGCAGCTGGTCGAGGCGCTGCGCCCCCGGGCGCTGGTGAACCACTACGGCAGCACCGAGATCTACACCTTCACCATCGGCCCGGACGGAGCCCGCAAGCCCGGCTGTGCCGGCCGTGCGGGGCTCTTCTCCCGCGTCCGGCTGGTCCAGCCCGAGGTCGGCGCACCGCCCGACGCGACCGTGTCGCCCGGCGAGCAGGGGCAGGTCATCGTCTCGATGGCCAGCCCGGAGGCCTTCACCGGCTACTGGAAGCGCCCCGACGCCGACGACAAGTCCATCCGGGACGGCTGGTACTACACCGGCGACCTGGCCACCGCCGACGCGGACGGCGACCTCTGGGTCGCCGGCCGCGTCGACGACATGATCAACTCCGGCGGCGAGAACATCTACCCGGACGAGATCGAGGCGGCGCTGGTCCGCTGCCCGGCCGTGGCCGACGTGTGCGTCGTCGGCATGGCGCACGAGCGCTGGGGCAGCGCAGTGACGGCGTTCGTCGTCCCGGCCGACCACCACTCCCCCGACGACGTGCTGCGCGAACTGGAGAGCTACCTGACCGGGTCCAGCGGCCTGCCCTCCCTCAAGCGGCCCAAGCGGGTCGTCGTCGTGGCGTCCATCCCCCGCTCGGCCGTCGGCAAGACCCTGCGCCGCACCCTGAACGCGGGA
>JAOPUQ010000415.1 GCA_025963425.1 Modestobacter sp.
TCACCTTGGCCTCGGCGGGGTTGGCCTCGAACCAGTGGCTGATCTGGTCGTTGCAGACCCGCTGCACGAAGCCCTTGACCTCGGTGTTGCCCAGCTTGGTCTTCGTCTGGCCCTCGAACTGCGGGTCACCGAGCTTCACCGAGACGATGGCGGCCAGACCCTCGCGGATGTCATCGCCGGTGAGCTTGTCGTCCTTCTCCTTGAGGATCTTCTTGTCCACCGCGTAGCGGTTGACGATCGAGGTCAGCGCCGCGCGGAAGCCCTCCTCGTGGGTACCGCCCTCGTGGGTGTTGATCGTGTTGGCGAAGGTGTAGACCGACTCGCTGTAGGCCTCCGACCACTGCATCGCCACGTCGATCGACATCGCCATGTCGTTCTTGCCGACCCCGTCGGCGGAGAACCCGACGATCGAGCGGTGGATGGCGGTCTTGCGCGCGTTGATGTGCGCGACGTAGTCGACCAGACCGCCCTCGTACATGTAGGTGATCTCGGTCGGCTCGAAGGCCTTCTCCTCGGCGCCGGGGGCCACCGCCGCCTCGACCAGCGGGATCTCCTCGGCCAGGCCGGTCTCGGCCTTGCTCTGCCCGGGGCGCTCGTCGCGCAGGATGATGGTCAGCCCCTTGTTCAGGAACGCCATCTCCTGCAGGCGGCGGCTGATCGTGTCGAAGGAGTAGACCGTCGTCTCGAAGATCGTCGGGTCGGCCCAGAAGGTGATCGCGGTGCCGCGCTTGGTGGTCTCGCCCACGCGCTCCAGCGGACCGGGCTTGTTCTGCGTGTAGTGCTGGTGCCACTCCACGCCGTCGCGCCAGATCTCGACGTCCAGCTCGCTGGACAGCGCGTTGACCACGGTGACGCCGACGCCGTGCAGGCCGCCGGAGACCGCGTAGCTCTTGCCGTCGAACTTCCCGCCGGCGTGCAGGATGGTCATGACGACCTCGACGGTGGGGCGCTTCTCCACCGGGTGCATGTCGACCGGGATGCCACGGCCGTTGTCCTCGACCCGGACGCCGCCGTCGCGCAGCAGGGTCACCCGGACGGTGTCGCACCAGCCGGCCAGGGCCTCATCGACGGAGTTGTCGACGACCTCCCAGACCATGTGGTGCAGGCCGCGCTCGCCGGTGGAGCCGATGTACATGCCGGGGCGCTTACGAACCGCCTCCAGCCCCTCGAGGACGGTGATGGAGCTGCCGGAGTAGGCGTTCTCCGTTGCCGGGGTGCTGGGTCGAGCGACCACGTGGGGCCCTTCTCTCGCGCAGCCGTGCACCGGGCGCGCAGGAGCCGACGAAGACATCGGCGGGGCGCAGGACGGCACTCAGCGGGCTGCTGGCGGTGTGTCCACTCGATCGTACCGGGTCGCTGACCCAGAGTGGTGCCGTCCACGCCCTGACGTCGCGTCAGAGCCCCTCCCGACACACAGGCCACCACCTGTGATGGCCCCGGGGTCGACACGCCGTCCTCGGGCCGCTGGCGCCGGTGCGGTGACCGGAGCGGTCCGGCCGTGATGTTGCACTCAGGACGCCGGTGGCTCACACCAGCAGCTGGGCCGTCGCCAGCTCGCGGTACAGCGGACTGGTCTCCAGCAGCTCCGGATGGGTCCCGACCGCGGTGACCCGGCCGCCGTCCAGCACCACGATCTGGTCGCTGTCGAGCACCGTGGACAGCCGGTGGGCCACCACCAGCAGGGCGCGGTCGGCCGCCGCGGTGGCCAGCGTGCGGCGCAGCAGCCCCTCGTTCCGGGCGTCCAGGCTGGCCGTCGGCTCGTCGAGCAGCAGCAGCGCCGGGCGGGCCAGCAGGGACCGGGCGATGGCCAGCCGCTGGCGTTCCCCGCCGGACAGCAGCACGCCGTCGTCCCCGACCGGCACGTCCAGCCCGCGGGGCGAGCGCTGCACCACCGACGTGAGCCCCACGTCGGCCAGCACCGCCCACAACCGGTCGTCACCGGCGTCGGGCGCGGCCAGCAGCAGGTTGTCCCGGACGGTTCCGGCCAGCACCGGCGCCTCCTGCTCGACGTAGCCCAGCCGGGCGCGCAGCGCGGCGCGAGGCAGCTCCCGGACGTCGGTGCCGGCCCAGCGCAGCACGCCGCCGGAGAGTGGGTAGAAACCCTCGACCAGCGCCAGCACGGTGGACTTCCCCGCCCCGGACGGGCCCACCAGTGCGGTGCGGGTGCCGGCCGGCACGGAGAAGGAGACCCCGTGCAGCACCGTCGTGCCGTCGGGGTAGCCGAAGTCGACCCCGTCCAGCTCGAGCAGTGGCGTGAGGTCGCCGGCGGCGGGCAGGCGCAGGGTGGTCGTCGTCCCGGGGCGCTGCGGCACGTCGTCGTGCTCGGGCTCCAGCGCCAGGACCTCCTGCACGCGGGCCAGGGCGCCCAGCCCGGTCTGCAGCTCGGTGTAGGCGCGGATCACCTGGCCCAGGGGCATGACCAGCAGGAACAGGTACAGGATGAAGGCGATCAGGTCGGCCACCGCGATCGACCCGGTGGCCACCCGGTAGCCGCCCAGGCCGAGGACGGCCAGAAAGGCACCCTGGACGGCGATCGACCCGGCCGGGGAGACCAGCGCCTGCAGGCGGGCGACCTGCACCCCGGCGTCGAAGGCCCGCTCCGCGCTCGCGCCCACGACGGCGACCTCCCGCGTGGTCGCGCCGCTGGCCCGGATGGTGCGCACCGCCGACAGCGCGCGATCCACGGCCGCGCTCATCGCGCCGACCTGCTCCTGGGCCAGTCGGGCCAGCACGCGCACCCGCCGGGCGGCCAGCACCGCCGTCGTCACCCCGACGCCGACCGAGGCCACGGTGACCAGCAGCAGCCAGGGGTCCACCAGCGCCATGGCGACCAGCGCGCCGAGGCCGACCACCAGCGAGCCGCCGACCTCGACCACGCCGCTTGTCACTGTGGCCCGCAGCAGGGTGGTGTCCGACCCGACGCGGGACATCAGGTCCCCGGTGCGGCGCCGGTCGTACTCGGCGACCGGCAGCCGGAGCAGCCGGTCGGTCAGCGTCCGCCGGGTGGTGAGGACGACGCCCTCCGCCGTCCGCTGCAGCAGGTACTGCTGTCCGGCGCCGAGCACCGCCGCCGCCACCAGCACGACGACCAGTGCGGCGACACCGGGCAGCACGGCGCGGCCCGAGCCGACCGCGCCGACGACCCGGCCGACCAGCGCGGGCTGGGCCAGGGCCGCGGCGGCGGAGACCAGCGAGAGCACCGCCGCCCCGGCCAGCGCGCGGCGGTGCGGCCGGAGCAGCGGCAACAGCTCCCGCAGACTGGCGG
>JAOPUQ010000198.1 GCA_025963425.1 Modestobacter sp.
CGGCCGTTGTTGAACGTCGTCTGGCTCCCGGCGCTGCCGATGTCGAACGGGCCGGCATCGGTGTCCTGGTAGAGCACCGAGAAGGACTCCGGGCGCATGCCCAGCTCCTCCGCGGCGAGCATCGGCAGCCCCATGACCGAGCCGCTGCCGTTCTCCTGGGCACCGGTGATGATGGTTCCCGTGCCGTCCGGGTTGAGCTTGAGATAGGCGCCGGAGGGCACCGAGAGGCTGAACCACCAACCGACGGCGACGCCGAGGGCCTCGTCCGGGCCGAGGTCGGCGCCCGGCCACCCGGCCAGTTCCGTGGCTCGATCCAGGCACTCCAGGGCGCTGGCGCTGAGGAACGTCTGCCCGGTCTGGCCGGTGTCGCCGGCTCGGACCAGGTTGCGCCGCCGGAACTCGAGCGGGTCGAGGCCGACCAGTCGGGCCAGCTCGTCGGTGTGCTGCTCGACGGCCCAGCACGCCTGGGGTCCGCCGGGTGCGCGGACACTGCCCGCGGGGGTGCGGTTGGTGTAGAGGGTGTGGACCTCGGCGTGCAGGTTCGGGATGCGGTATGGGCCGGCGATCATCATCAGCCCGATCTCGGTGGCGAACAGCGCGTCTCCGCAGTACGCCCCCGAGTCCAGCAGCAGCCGGGCCCGGCGGGCGGTGATGGTGCCGTCGCGCTTGAGCCCGGTGGTCAGCTCGATCCGGGTGGCGTGCCGCACCTTGTCGGTGGCGAGGAACTCTTCGCGCCGGCTGAAGACCAGCCGGACCGGGCGCCGGGTGGCTCGTGCGAGCAGGGCGACATGCGCCTCGAAGTGGAAGTCACACTTGCCGCCGAAGCCACCGCCGAGGTGCGGGACGATGATCCGGACGTCGCTCTGCGAAATCTGCAGGGTCTCGGCGACGCCGGCCCTGGCGGGGAAGGGGACCTGCGTAGTGCTCCAGATCGTCACCTTCCCGCCCTGCCACTCGGCGACCACGGCATGCGGCTCGATCGGGACCGCGTGCACCATGTCGGTGCGGTAGGTCTCGGTCAGCTCCAGGTCGGCCTCGGCGAAGCCGGCTTCGACGTCGCCCTTGACCGAGGTCATGTGCCCGCAGTCGTTGTGCTCCCGAGCCACCCCCTCCTGGGTCCGGTAGTCCTGCCACTGCGGGTGGACCAGGGGAGTCGCCGGATCCAGCGCGGCATCCACGTCGAGCACCGGGGGTAGGTCCTCGTACTCCACCCGAACGGCGGCGGCCGCCGCCGCGGCGTGCTCAAGGGTGTCGGCGGCGACCGCGGCGACAACCTCGGCCTCGAACCGGACCACCTCGTGCGCGAAGAGGGTGCGGTCCTGGACGAACATGCCGTACCGGACCAGCGGGGCGTCAGCCTGCGTCAGCACGGCGTGCACCCCGGGCATCCGGGCTGCCGCGGAGATGTCGATGGAGACGATGCGGGCGTGCGCCCGACCGGCGTACACGAACTGGGCGTGCAGCAACCCGGTGAAGGACAGGTCGGCGGTGTACCGGGCCTCTCCGGTCACCTTGGGCAAGCCGTCACGGCGGACGAAGCGTCGGCCGAGTACCGAGGTCGCACCAGGCATCAGGAATGCCTCCGTTCTGTGTCGGGGGAGCGAGCAGGGTGGGGTGGCGAGGCGGCGACCGGGGGGCCGGTAGCGCGCACCCGGATCTGGACGGCCGGGTCGCGCAGGTAGGCCAGGGGCACCTCCTCGACTCCGGTCACCTGCAGCCGGTCGGGGTGGGCGCCGGCCTCGATCGCCCGGCTGAAGGCCTCGGTGGTGAGTTGGTCGATTGCCGCGCGGAGCCGGTCGGGGCGCCCGGAGCAGATCCGCTCGGCGGAGCCGCCGACCGGCGCGATGGCGGCGCCGAGCGCATTGGCCACCTCGAAGTGCGGAGGCCGGATGACCTCGGCGATCCCGGGCATTCGCTCGGGGGCGATCCAGCCCCCACCGCCCACGACCAGCAGAGGCAGGTCGTCGGCGCCGAGGGCCACGCGGTCGACAGCCTCGGCAAGCATCCGGTCGGCCTCGGCCAGGCGGTCGGCGAGCGGGCCGTGCCACTGCTCCGCAACCGGGTGGGTGCCGAACCTGGCGCGCCCGGCTGCCACGGCTGCGTCGGTGAGGGTCGGGACCGCGCCGCCGCAGCAGAGCGCCTCGCGGACCGGACCACCCCCGACCGGCACGTCGATGAGATCGGGCAGTCGGACGTTCGTGACCACGCCGCTGACCGTGTATGGGCTCAGTGACTGCTGGGGGAAGCCGTTGACGAGGCGGCCGACCGCTGTGCGGGAACCGCCGATGTCGGCGACCACGGCGTCGGTCACGCCGCTGCTGTGTGCCCCGCCCCGCATGCTGTCGGCGGGGCCGCTGCCGATCAGCAGGACCGGGAACCGGGTGGCGTAGGCAAGGGACATCTGTGTGCCGTCGTTCTGGGCGAAGTAGCACTCAGCGTCCATGCCGTGGCGCTGCACGGCTGCCTGCAGGGCTGCCGCGCCGGCCGCGACGCTCCCGGAGAGCGTTGCGTTCAGCACCGTCGCGTTCTCGCGCTCCAGCAGGCCCATCGAGCCGATCTCGTGGCTGGTGGAGATCGGGATCTCACCCAGTTCGGCGCGCAGGATGGCCACGGCGCGCAGTTCGTCGGCGGGGTCGACGGGGGAGAAGACCGCGGTGATCGCCACCGCCTCGGCCCGGGGGGCGACCTGGCGGGCGAACGCGGCGATCGCGTTCTCGTCGAGCGGTGAGATCCTGACCCCGTCGAACTCGCACCCGCCGGCCACGATCGCGGTGCCGGCCGCCACCGTCTCGCGCAGTGCGGCGGGCCAGGTGACCAGCGGCGGGACGGCGGAGGTGAGCGGGGCACCGATGCGCAGCACGGCGACCCGCTGCAGGCCGGCCCGGGTGTGGATCGCGTCGGTCGTGCGTGCGGCGCCCAGGGTGACCGCGCCGACTCGCGCGGGGTCGATCGCGGACTTCGCGAGGAGCGCGGTGATCGCGGTCTCGACGCATTCGCCGAGTTCCGTGGTCGCGGGGACCTTCACCTGGCAGACCACCGCCCCGGCGGCGTCGACCAGGACCGCATCGGCGTTGGTGCTGCCCACATCGATGCCCATGCGCAACGGTTCGGGGTCAGGCATGGTCGCCCCCCGGCCAGGTGCCCCGGGCACCCGCAGGACGCGGCTCCACGGGGCGGTAGTCCAGGTCGTAGCCGAACGAGCGGGGGCCGACCACGGCCAGCCCCTGCGGGGAACGCCAGACCTCGGGGGCCGGCACGGCAACCACACCCACCCGCTGGCCGTACTGGAGCCGCTCGGTCCCCACCGGGCGGCCGTTGACCAACCCCAGGACGGCGATGATGTCGGGCACGGTGGCCAGGACCTCGCCGTCCTCGAGCGCGGCGAGCACCTCGTTCTGCAGTTCCAGCCGCAGCCGCCGGGGCCCATCCCCGTAGGTGCCCTCTACGACGGCGTGCCCGCGGGTGAAACCTGCGCCACCGTTCCACTCCAGCTCCACGACCCGGCCTTCGATGAGCACCTGGCCACCGGCCTCGTCGGCCAGCGCGGCGGACCATCCGCTGTTCCGGGCGCGCATCGCCCGGCCCACCGCCACGGCCCGGGACACCGAGCCCGCGATGGTCGCCGTCTGCGCCACCCGGCCGGGCATGACGTACAGGGCGCCGGCGCAGGTGCCGCCCAGCGTGGCGGCGCAGCTGCGGGCCAGGCGCTCGGCGCCCAGGTTGTCCCCGGCGTGTACGACGATGTCGTCGTCCCGCCCGGCGGTGAGCACGAGC
The DNA here is from genome assembly GCA_025963425.1 of Modestobacter sp. Taxonomy (GTDB): domain Bacteria; phylum Actinomycetota; class Actinomycetes; order Mycobacteriales; family Geodermatophilaceae; genus Modestobacter. The sequence continues at coordinate 3,775 of JAOPUQ010000198.1, forward strand.
GGGCTGGCCGGGACCCCAGCCACGTGCATCGCCTGCTGCTGCATCTCCGGGAAGGCCCGGCCCATGCCGTCGGCGTCGAGCAGCGGGATGCCCAGCCGGGACGCCCAGAGCACCGGCAGGAGCCCGTTGGCCCCGGCGATCTCATAACACATCAGCACGTCCACGGGGGCGCCGTGCAGGCGGGCCACGGCGTGGGCGAGCCGGGCGCCCTCGGCGCCGCTCCAGATCCGCTCCTGGGCGACCGTGGGGGAACCGATGAGCCCGCACGGCATCACCAGGGCCTCCGGGGCCAGGGCGGCCAGGGCGACGACGTCGACCGGGCCGGCGGAGTCGATCGCGTACCGGGCCATGGCGAGCCCGGTGGCGGTGTCACCGCCGCCGCCGCCGCCGAATATCGCGCAGCCGAGCGCGAAGGCCTCGATGTTCGCCGCGTCGAGCTGCACGGGCGGAACGTAGCACCCGGGCGAACGGCACTCCTGTACACTTTGCACAAATTCTGCAAGCCTGGCGTCATTCTGACCGAAAGGGCGATGACGGTGCGACAGCTGCGGGAGGTGCTGCGAACACCCGGTCTGTCCCTGGAGAGTCTGGCCGGGACGCCGGGGACGGCGGCGGTCGAACGGATCTTCCTGGCCGAGGACCTGCTGGAGCTGCGGTCCTGCCCGGCGGCCGCCATCGCGGTGCTCGGCGCCCACGTGAACGAGGCCGTGGATTCCTACCGCTTCGACGTCGCGCTGCGGTTGGCCGCCACCCGGGGAGTGGTTGCGCTCGTGCTGGCCGACCCGGCAGCGCCGCGGCCCACGTCGACGTCGATGGCGACGGCCGAGCGCTTCGGCGTCGCGATCCTGCGCAACACCGAAGCCGTGAACGTCGCCGACCTGGTGTGCGGGCTCGACGTCGCGCTGCGCGGCTCGCCGGAACTCGCCCTGCGCCGCGCCGTCGTCACCGTTCAGCACCTGGCGACCCGCCGTGGTGCCGATCCCCAGACGTTGGTTGCCGAGGTCGCCGAGATCGCTGACGCGGACCTGGTGCTGTCCGACCGGCCCGAGGGTGAGCTCGCCTTCCCGCTGGGCCTCGACGACGAGGCCCAGCGCTGGGTCGTGGTGCGCGACGGCACCCGGCATGCCCGTCCCGAGCTGGCGGTGATCGGTGAGCTGCTGGCGAACTCGATCGGGATGGCGGCGCTGGCCGAGCGCCGCGCACAGGAACTGCCCGTCCGGTCCCGGGCCGAGCTGCTGTCCGAGCTGTTGGACAGCTCCTCGCGGGGACGGTCGGAGCTGCTGCGACGGGCGCGGTCGCTGGGCCTGCCCATCGACGGTTGGCACCTCGTAGCGCGGATCGAGCGCAGCGAGGAGCAGTTCCCGGAGACCGACGAAGTTGCGGCGTTCGCCAGCCGGGAGGAGCTGGGCCGGGTGGCGCTGGACGCGGTGCGCGGCCGGGGCACCTGGCACCTGGCCCGTTCCGAGCGTGGGCTGCTGCTGATCCAGATGTCGCGCAGTGACCCCGGGCCGACCGCGGCCGCCGACGTCACCCGGGTGGTGCAGCGGGCCCTCGACGCGGCGGTCGCCGCCCTCCCCTCCGCAGAGCTGTACTGCGGCGTGGGGTCGGCGCACAGCGGTCCGACCGGCCTGATCAGCTCGGCCGCCGAGGCCCGGGCCGCCGTCGCGGCGATGCGGGCGCGCAGGCGCACCAATACCGCGACGGCCTTCGACGGCCTGGGCCTGCGCCGGACCCTCGTGGAGTGGTATGCCTCGCACACCGCGCGCACCGCCGTCGACACCGTGCTGGCGC
>JAOPUQ010000455.1 GCA_025963425.1 Modestobacter sp.
CTCAGCGACCTGTGGAGCCGTCTGATCATCCCGCTCAACATCGAGGGGCTGGAGGGGTTGGCGGCCCAGGGCATCCCGCTGCTCACCGAGCACCGGGACGACTTCCCCCCGGAATACCTGCGCTGGATCGACGAGGGCTACCGGTACACCGCCCAGGACGTGCTTCGGGACCAGCGGATGCGCACCCACGTCCACGACCAGATCCAGCAGGTCATGCGCTCCTACGACGTGCTGGTCTGCCCCACGCTCGCCTGCCTGCCGGTGGACAACGCCGACGACGGCAACACCATGGGACCCAGCACGATCGAGGGCGTCGAGGTCGATCCGCTCATCGGCTGGTGCCTGACCTATCTCCAGAACTTCACCGGACACCCTGCCGCCTCGGTCCCCGCCGGCTACGTCGACGGGCTACCGGTCGGCATGCAGGTGGTGGGGCGCCGCTACGGCGACGCCGACGTGCTGGCCGTCAGCGCCACCTTCGAACGGCTCCGCCCCTGGCATGACCACTACGCCCGAGCCGCTCAGCGCCCGTTGGGCTGAACCCCGGACACGGTGCCGAAGGGTCGACTCAGTCGGCGCCGAGGGCGTCGGCGACCCGATGGTGGACGACGGCGTCGGCGGCCCGGCTCTGCCGCTCCAGGGTGCGGGCCAGCGCACGCCGGGCCCACCCGTTGGCCGGGGCCAGCTCGACCAGCTGGACCAGCGCCGCCTCGGCGCGGAGCAGCTGGGCGGAGGCGAAGTAGCTGCGGGCGAGCAGCTCCAGCGCAGCAGCGTTCGCCGGCTCGGCGGCGACCACCGGCTCCAGGATGCGGGCGGCCTCGATGGGCTGCCCCATCGCGACGTACAGGTCCGCGCGCAGGTACTCGGAGTGCAGGTCGATCTCGTACGGCTCGGTCATGGCGCTCCTCCCGTCGCGGGAAACAGCGCGGCCCCCGGAGGTCTTCCCACGGCGCCGCCGCCCGGTCCCGGGGCGGAAAGAGGAATACGCTCGGCGCCTAGCCAGGGAGCACGCCATGAGCCTGCGAAGCCATCTCCTCCCCCGCAACAGCGAGCGGAAGCACAGGCGCCCGGGCGCCGCCGACCCGGAGCACCCCGACCCCGCCGAGTCCGGCGCCGACGCCGCCGCCGACCAGGAGGCAGCCGCCGGCGGCCGGGTGTTCCTCGTCCAGCGGACCGGCGCGCTGCTCGTCGCGGTGTTCCTCCTGGTCTTCGGGCTGCTCGGCTTCGCCGGCGGGCTGGACTTCTTCTCCACCGCCGGCGAACGCGTCCTCGGGCTGTCCTCCAACGGCCTGCTGTCGGCCCTGTCGGTGTTCGTCGCCGCCGTGCTCATGGGCGCGGACCTCCGCGGGCCTCGCGTCGCGTCCACCGTGATGATCGTGGTCGGGTCGCTGTTCCTGGTCTCCGCGCTGGTGAACCTGGCCCTGCTGCGGACCAGCTTCAACTTCCTCGCCTTCGAGATGAGCAACGTGCTGTTCTCGATCGGCGTCGGGCTGGCGCTGCTCACGCTCGGCGCCTACGGCCGGGTCAGCGGCAATCTGCCGCCCGACAGCCCGTACGCCCACCAGCGCGCGGAGGAGACCGAGCCGCCGGAGTCCTACCCCACGACGCCGGAGGAGTTCGCCGCGGAGACCGCCATGCGCGCGGCGGAGATCGCTGTCAGCAACCACGTCGGCACGGATGATCAGCGACGCCGGGTGCAGGCCATGGCCCGGGTCCACACCCGCGGAGACCGGCGACGGGTATGGATGGAGTTCGACCCGCCGCAGTCCCGGGAGTCCGGCGTCCTCCCGCAGGCGCCCACGACCTCCGACCACCCGGTGCTCGCCCGCGCCGCGGGTCTGGCCCGAGGACGGCGGCAGGGGGATGGGCGGCCGAGCGGGAAGTAGCCTCGCGGACGCCATGAACTCTGCCGCGCCGTCCGCCGTCCCTACCCGCACGCGGGTCGACGCCTGCCCGGGCGCGCTGCAGATGCACCCGGCGGCCGACGGCGGCCTGGCCCGGGTCCGCGTGCCCGGCGGCTCGCTGCGCGCCGTTCAGCTGGAGGCACTGGCCGCCGCCGCCCGCGAGCTGGGCAACGGCTTGCTCGAGCTGACCAGCCGGGGGAACGTCCAGCTGCGGGGCCTGCCGGTGGGTGCGGAGGCCGAGCTGGGCGACCGGCTGGCCGCCGCCGGGTTGCTGCCGAGCGCGACCCACGAGCGGATCCGCAACGTGCTGGCCAGCGGCTTGTCCGGGCGGACGGCGGGCGGCCCCGTCGACGTCCGGCCCTGGGCGGCGGCGCTGGACGCCGGGCTGTGCGCCGACCCGTCGCTGGCCGACCTCCCCGGCCGCTACCTGGCCACCCTGGACGACGGGCGCGGCGACGTGGCCGGACTCGGCGGCGACGTCGGCCTGCTCGCCCTCTCCCCCACCTCGGTGGCGCTGCTGCTCGCCGGCGCCGACTCCGGGCTGCGTACCCGTCCCGAGGACGCCGTCACCCTGGCGCTGGCCGCCACCCGCGCGTTCCTGGCCGAGCGCGACGCGCAGGGAACCGGGGCCTGGCGGCTGGCCGAGCTCACCGACGGCCCGGCCCGGGTCACCGCCCGCCTCCTCGATCGCAGAAATGGCCATGTCTGCGATCCCGGTGTGGTGGAGGTGCCCGCACCACCGGTGAACGGCCCGGTCGGCGCGCTCCCCCAGCTCGACGGCCGCACCGCGCTCGCCGCGCTGGTTCCGCTCGGTGTGCTCTCGGCCGCGCAGGCCGAGCTGCTCGCCGGGCTGGCCGCCGAGGTCGAGGTCACCCCGTGGCGGACCGTCGTCGTCCCGGACCTGGCCGAGGACGCCGTCGACGACGCCGCCGTCGACCTGCACCGGTCGGGCATGGTGTTCGACGAGGCGAGCCCGTGGCTGCAGGTCTCCACCTGCGCCGGGCGGCCGGGCTGTGCCAGGTCACTCGCCGACGTCCGCGCCGACGCCACCGCCGCCGTGATCGGCGGCACCCTGCCCGCCGGCGGCGCCCGCCAGCACTGGGTCGGGTGCGAGAGACGCTGCGGGCGACCCCAGGGCCACGCGGTCGACGTGGTCGCGACGCCCACCGGCTATCGCATCGGCAACAGCAGAGTCGAGGACTGATGTACGAGTACGAGCACGACGGCGCCGAGATCTACCGGCAGTCCTTCGCCACGATCCGTGCCGAGGCCGACCTGTCCGGTCTCCCCGACGATGTCGCCCGGGTGGCGGTGCGCATGATCCACGCCTGCGGGCAGGTCGACCTGGTCTCCGACGTGGCCTGCTCCCCCGACGTCGTGGCCCGCGCCCGCGAGGCGCTGGACGCCGGCGCCCCGGTGCTGTGCGATGCGCAGATGGTCGCCGCCGGGGTGACCCGCCGCCGCCTGCCCAAGGACAACGACGTGTTGTGCACGCTCAACGACCCGCGCACCCCCGACCTCGCCCGCGAGCTGGGGACGACGCGCACCGCCGCGGCGATGCACCTGTGGGGCGATCGGCTGGACGGCGCCGTGGTGGCCATCGGCAACGCCCCGACCGCGCTGTTCCACCTGCTGGAGATGGTCGCCGCCGGCGCTCCCCGCCCGGCCGCGGTGATCGGCATCCCGGTCGGCTTCATCGGCGCCGTGGAGTCCAAGGACGCCCTGGCCGCCTCGGACCTCGAGTTCCTCGTGGTCCGTGGCCGCCGCGGCGGCAGCGCGATCACCGCCGCCGCGGTCAACGCGATCGCGAGCACCATCGAATGAGCGGGCGTCTCTACGGCGTCGGGCTGGGCCCCGGCGACCCCGAGCTGGTCACCGTCAAGGCCGCCCGGCTGATCGGCGCCGCCGACGTCGTCGCCTTCCACGCCGCCCAGCACGGCCGCTCGGTGGCCCGGGCACTCGCTGCCCCCTACCTGCGCGAGGGCCAGGTCGAGGAACTGCTGGTCTACCCGGTCACCACCGAGACCACCGACCACCCCGGCGGCTACCAGGGTGCGATCGACGAGTTCTACGAGGCCGCCGCCGCGCGGCTGGCCGCGCACCTGGACGCCGGCCGGGACGTCGTCGTGCTGGCCGAGGGCGACCCCTTCTTCTACGGCTCCTACATGCACATGCACAAGCGGTTGGCGCACCGGTATCCGACCGAGGTGGTGCCCGGGGTGACCAGCGTCAGCGGCGCCGCCGCGGTGCTGGGCCGCCCGCTGGTGGAGCGGGACGAGGTGCTCACCGTGCTGCCCGGAACGCTGGACGCCGAGGAGCTCGCCGAGTGGCTGGCCACCACCGACTCGGCCGCGGTGATGAAGCTGGGCCGCACGTTCCGCAACGTGCGCGACGCCTTCGAGGCCGCCGGCGTGCTGGACCGCGCCTTCTACGTGGAGCGCGCGACGACGACCCAGCAGCGCACGCTGCCGCTGGCCGAGGTCGACCCGGACACCGTCCCCTACTTCTCCCTCGCCCTGCTGCCTTCGCCGCTCACCGGCCCGGTGCCCGGTCCCGAGCAGGCCGGGGAGGCCGGGGCCCGCACCGGTGAGGTCGTCGTCGTCGGGCTCGGGCCGGGCCAGCGCAGCTGGACGACGCCGGAGGCCGCCGAGGCGCTGTCCTGCGCCGACGACCTGGTCGGCTACGGCCCCTACCTGGACCGGGTCCCGGCCAACCCGCGGCAGACCCGGCACCCGAGTGACAACCGGGTGGAGGCCGAGCGGGCCGCGGCGGCGCTGCGGCTGGCCAAGTCCGGACGGCGGGTGGCGGTCGTCTCCAGCGGTGACCCCGGGGTGTTCGCCATGGCCGCGGCGGTGCTCGAGGTGGCCGCGCAGCCGGAGTTCGCCGGCGTCGAGGTCCGGGTGCTGCCCGGCCTGACCGCCGCGCAGGCCGTGGCCTCCCGGGTGGGCGCGCCGCTCGGGCACGACTTCTGCGTGCTGAGCCTGTCCGACGTCCTCAAGCCCTGGGACGTCGTCGTCGACCGGCTCCGCCACGCGGCCGCCGCGGACCTGGTGATCGCGCTCTACAACCCGCGGTCCACGGCCCGCCCGCACCAGCTGGCCGAGGCCCGCGACGTGCTGCTCGAGGTGCGGAAGGCCGACACGGTGGTGGTCGTCGGCCGGGACGTCGGCGGGCCGGAGGAGCAGGTCACGGTGACGACGCTGGGCGAGTTCGACCCGGAGTCGGTCGACATGCGGTGCCTGGTGATGGTCGGCTCCTCGCAGACGCAGGTGACGCCCTCCGGGCAGGTGTTCACCTCCCGCCGCTACCCCGGCTGAGCCCGCCGGCGGCCACCGTGGCCACCGTGGCCACAGCGCGGGGATGGCCGGCACGGCGGGAATCACCCGCGGACAGGGTGACTTGCTATCCGGCGTGCCGTCACTGCGTCTGTCCCGATCGGCCGGTTTCTGGTCGGTCGCCCTCCTGCTGATGCTGGTGCTGGCGGCCTCCGGCGTCCCCTCGCCGCTCTACCGCGTGTATCAGGCGGAGTTCGGCTTCTCCTCCGGCGTCCTCACCCTGATCTTCGGCGTCTACGCCTTCGCGCTGCTGCTGGCGCTGCTCATCGTCGGGGAGCTGTCCGACCACATCGGCCGCCGGCCGGTGCTGGCCGGCGCGCTGGTGGTGCAGGCCGCGGCGATGGTGCTGTTCCTCGTCGCGGACGGCGTCGGCTGGCTGATCGCCGCCCGCATCGTGCAAGGGCTGGGCACCGGTGCGCTCACCGGCGCGATGGGCGCGGCCCTGCTCGACCTGCAGCGCCCGGACAAGCCGCTCGGCCCGCTGGTCAACAGCGTCTCCCCCGGCTTCGGCCTGTCCGTGGGCGCGGTGAGCGCCGGCCTGCTCGTGGAGTACGTGGCCGAGCCCACCGACTGGGTGTTCAGCGTGCTCACCGTCGTGTTCGTGCTCGCCGCGGTCGCGATCATGGTCTTCCTGCCCGAGTCCTCCCCCCGCCGGCCGGGCGCGCTGCGCTCGCTGCGGCCCCGGGTGCACGTGCCGCGCCCGCAGCGGACGGCGTTCGTCATCGTGCTGCCCTGCCTGCTGGCGACCTGGGCACTCGGCGGGCTCTACGCCTCGCTCGGCCCGTCGCTGGTGGCCACCGTGTTCGGCATCGACGACCACGTGGTCGGCAGCCTGCTGATCCTGGCGCTCAACGGCACCGGCCTGGTCGGCTCGCTGGGGATGCGGAGCGTCGTCCCGGCCCGGGCGATGGTGTCCGGGGCGCTGGTGCTGGCCGTCGGCCTCACCGGCACGATCGTCGCGCTGGCCACCGTCACCACCTGGGTGTTCTTCACCTCCGCCGTGGTCTCCGGCTTCGGCTTCGGCGCCGCGTTCCTCGGCGCGATGGCGACGGTCACCCATGACGTGGAGCCCGGCGAGCGGGGCGGCCTGCTGTCGGCGGTCTTCACCGCCAGCTACCTCGGGTTCTGCCTGCCGGCCATCGCCGCCGGCATCGCCGCCACGTCGCTCGGCCTGGCGCTGACCGCGCAGGTCTACGGCGGCGTGGTGATCGTGCTGGCGCTGACCGCGGTCGCCGGGCTGCTGCTGCGCCGAGAGCCGGCGCAGCCGGCGACCGAGCCCGCACCCCACCGGGAGCCCGTCGCCTGATCGTGCGCTGGGATCAGGAGCCGGCCCGGGTCACCGCCGCGCAGAACCGCCGGTGGTCGGCCCGGGCCTCGGCCAGCGGTTCCAGCACCTCGGCGTCGGCGACCTCGCCCACCCGTGCGGTCAGCCGGCGCCGCGCCTGTCTGCCCCGCCGCCGGGCGCCGAAGTTGACCAGCGGCCGGGCGACCAGCGCCAGCAGGAACCCGGCGAGCAGCCCGCCGACCAGCAGCAGCGTCGGCAGCGGGAACCCCTCCACCCGGGGCAGCGGGACCACGTCGTCCAGCTGCAGCCAGCCCAGCACGACCAGGCCGAGCAGCCACAGCGCCCCGGCCAGGGCGACGAGCAGGAGCAGCCACTGCAGGCCGCCGACCCCGCGCTGCCACAGCGGGGTGCGCTCCGGGCCGAGGTCGGTACCGGCGACGGCGCGGTCCAGCTGTCCGGTCAGCCGTTCCTCGGACATATCGGCGGTGCGCCGCAGGTCGTCCCGCCAGGCCTGCGGCAGCCCCTCCCCGGCGTCGTCCCGGGCGCGGCGCAGCGCGGCGCTGACCGCGGCCTGCTGCACCGCACCGGCCTGCGGCAGCGACGTCCGGGCGCGCTCGTCACCAAGGTGCAGCCGGCCCAGCGGGTCCGGCCGGAGCTTGCCCACCCAGCGCAGCGCCGGCCAGCCGGTGTGCGCGGCTCC
>JAOPUQ010000468.1 GCA_025963425.1 Modestobacter sp.
CCGTTGGCGGTCTGCAGCAGCTCGAACAGCTGCCGCTCGTCGTCGTCGGCGAAGCCGTAGAGGGTGAGCGAGTCCTCCCGCACCACCAGGCTGGTGGACAGCCGGGCCTGCTCCCCCACCTGCAGCCGGGCGATGGTGCCGGGGGTGCACTGCACCGACAGGCCGATCCCGCCGACCTCGACCACGGCGCCGTCGGGGGCCACGGCGGCGACCCGGCCGCTCACACTGGCGATCAACGCACTGCTCCTGTCCGGCACGGCCGCGTCCGGCCCCGTAGGGGCACGCCCGTCCAGCACGTGATCACCGGGACACCCCCGTCCAGCGCGGCAGCGTGGTCGACCGCACCGGGGCACCGATGCCACCGGCGAGCGCGGCCACCCGCAGCCGGTCCTGGGCCGGGCCCCGCCACACGTGGCAGACGGCCAGCGCCAGCGCGTCGGCGGCGTCGGCGGGCTTGGGCGGGGTGGCCAGGCCCAGGACCCGGGTGACCATCAGGGTGACCTGGTCCTTGTCGGCCCGGCCGCTGCCGGAGATGGCGGCCTTGACCTCGCTGGGGGTGTGCCAGGCAACCGGCAGGTCGGCCTGCGCGGCGGCGAGGGCGGCGACCCCGGCGGCCTGGGCGGTGCCCATCGCCGTCCCCTTGTTGTTCTGGGCGAAGACCCGCTCGATGGCGACGGCGGCAGGCCGGTGCTCGCGGATCAGCGCGGTCACGGCGGTGTGCACCTCCAGCAGGCGGAGCTCCAGGTCCAGGTCCGGGGACGTGCGGACGACGCCGACCCCCAGGGCCGTCGGCCGCGCCCCGGGGCGCCCCTCCACCACACCCCAGCCGCACCGGGTGAGACCGGGATCGATGCCCAGCACCCGCATCGGGCCCTCCTCCGTCGGACGAACACGTGTTCGACCCACGCTAACCGGCCACAGCGACCGGACGCGCGTTCCGACACGCCCGCAGGAGTGAGTGTGCCGCCTCAGCCGACGCCGATGGCGATGACCGGGGAGGCGCCGGGGTCCAGCCAGCGCAGCAGGGTCTGCAGGCTCCCCCGGTCGATGGCCACGCAGCCTGCGGTCGCGGCGCCGTTGGCGACGTGCATGAAGAACGCCGACCCGGCGCCCGGCGTCCCGCCACGGTTGTAGTCGATGACGACCGCGTGGTCATAGACCGCGCCGACGGCGTACAGGTTCTCCCCCGCCGCCTCCGAGAAGGGGCAGGTGCCGGGCGCGCACTGGGCGTAGGAGTTGTACAGCGCGCTGGCCGGGTCCGAAACCCACCAGTCGTCACCGTCGACCACCCGGTACGGCAGCGCGGTACCCGGGTCCGCGGCGCGGCCGAAGGACTCGGTGAGGCCGAAGGTGCCGGCCGGGGTTCTGGTGGAGGTCTCGCTGGCCCGGCCGACCCCCGCGGAACCGACCCGGGCGGTCACCGGCCCGAGCACGGCGGTCCAGCCGTCCTGCCCGAGCTCCCAGGCGGTCAGCTGGGCGGTGGTGGCCGACGACGAGGATGCGACCACGGTCACCACCTGGGACCCCGGCGGGCGCACGCCCAGCGGCAGGGTCGGCCCGGTCGGTTCCGCGACGGTGACCTCCGCCGCGGGTCCGGGAGGACCGGACGTCCGGCCCGACGGGGACGGCGACGCGGCGGCCCGGGGCGCCGCATCCGGGACGGGGACGGGGACGGATGTCACCCGCGGCACCACCCCGACGCCGGGGCGGTGCGCCACCGGCTCCGCGGCGAGGTCGAGCCGGACGGCGTCCACGGGTTCGGCCGGCGCCGCCGGTACCGCCGCCGAGGCGGCGGCCGGGTCCAGCCGGACGGACGTCGGTCCGCCGAGGCACAGCACCCCACCCAGCACGACGAGCACCGGAAGGAGGCGGGACCGGCGGCCGCGACCCGGCCGGACGGCGGCGTGTCGCATGGCCACCCCCGCGGTCGCGGCCGCGCCCGGTGCCCGGCCGCCCGCAGGTTAGCCGCAGATCGGGGCGACCGGGGTGCCTCGGGCGCCCCCCGTTGCCCCTGGGACGAGTGAGGCGGGTGAGGCCCCGGCGGCGGTCAGCCGCCCGCGGGGTCAGGCGTCGATCTTCTCCATGACCTCGTCGGACACGTCGTAGTTCGCATACACGTTCTGCACGTCGTCGCAGTCCTCGAGGGCGTCGATGAGCCGGAAGACCTTGCCCGCCGACTCCTCGTCCAGCTCGACCTGCACGCTGGGCACGAATCCGGCCTCGGCCGCGTCGTAGTCGATGCCGGCGTCCTGCAGAGCGGTGCGGACGGCGACCAGGTCACCCGGCTCGCACACGACCTCGAAGGTGTCCCCGAGGTCGCGCACCTCCTCGGCGCCCGCGTCGAGCACGGCCATCAGCACGTCGTCCTCGGTGTTCCCGGCCGCCGGGACGACCACCACGCCCTTGCGGGAGAAGAGGTAGGACACCGAGCCCGGGTCGGCCATGTTCCCGCCGTTGCGGGTCATGGCCGTGCGCACCTCCATGGCCGACCGGTTCCTGTTGTCGGTCAGGCACTCGATGAGGACGGCGACCCCCGCCGGGGCGTACCCCTCGTAGGTGATGTTCTGCCAGTCGACGCCGCCGGCCTCCAGGCCGGCGCCGCGCTTGACCGCCCGGTCGATGTTGTCGTTGGGCACCGACGCCTTCTTCGCCCGCTGGACGGCGTCGAAGAGCGTCGGGTTGCCGTTGACGTCACCGCCACCGGTGCGCGCCGCGACCTCGATGTTCTTGATCAGCTTGGCGAAGAGCTTGCCGCGCTTGGCGTCGATCCCGGCCTTCTTGTGCTTGGTCGTCGCCCACTTGGAATGGCCACTCACGACTTGCCTCCTCCATCGCCGGCGCCTGCGTCGGCGCCGTCGCTCGCTGCATCCTCGGACCGGGCGGCCCGCACCAGGTCCACGAACATTGCGTGCACCCGGGTGTCCCCGGTGAGCTCCGGATGGAAGCTGGTGGCCACCAGCCGACCCTGCCGGACCGCGACGATCTTACCGTCGGCCGGTCCGCCCACGACCCGGCCGAGCACCTCGACGCCCGGACCTGCCTGCTCCACCCACGGGGCGCGGATGAACACCGCGTGCAGCGGGCCGCCGGCCACCCCGGCGACGGTCACCTCGGCCTCGAAGGAGTCGACCTGCCGGCCGAAGGCGTTGCGCCGGACGGTCACGTCCAGCCCGCCCACGGTCTGCTGGTCGGCCGGGGCGTCGAGGATGCGGTCGGCCAGCAGGATCATCCCCGCGCAGGACCCGTACACCGGCAGCCCGCCGCGCACGGCGGCCCGCAGCGGCGCGAGCAGCCCGAAGCGGTCGGCCAGCTTGACCATCGTGGTCGACTCGCCACCGGGGACGACGAGGCCGTCGACGGCCGCGAGCTCCTCGGGCCGGCGCACCGTCACCGCCTCGGCGCCCTGGCCGCGCAGCACGGCGACGTGCTCACGCACGTCGCCCTGCAGGGCGAGCACCCCGATCACCGGGGCGGTCATGGTCGGGCAGCTCACCAGCCGCGGGTCGCGAAGCGCTCGCTGTCGGGCAGGGTGCTGACGTTGATGCCGACCATCGGCTCACCGAGGCCGCGGGAGACCTTGGCGATCACGTCGGGGTCGTCGTGGAACGTGGTGGCCTGCACGATCGCGGCCGCCCGCAGCGCGGGGTCGCCGGACTTGAAGATGCCCGAGCCGACGAACACGCCCTCCGCACCCAGCTGCATCATCATCGCCGCGTCGGCCGGGGTGGCGATGCCGCCGGCGGTGAACAGCACGACCGGCAGCTTGCCCAGCCGGGCGACCTCGACGACGAGGTCGTGCGGGGCGCGCAGCTCCTTGGCGGCCACGAACAGCTCGGTCTCGTCCAGCGTGGCCAGCCGGCGGATGCCGGCCCGGATGCTGCGCATGTGCCGGGTGGCCTCGACGACGTTGCCGGTGCCGGCCTCGCCCTTGGAGCGGATCATCGCCGCGCCCTCGGAGATGCGCCGCAGGGCCTCGCCCAGGTCGGTGGCGCCGCACACGAACGGGACAGTGAACTGGCTCTTGGCGATGTGGTGCGCCTCGTCGGCGGGGGTCAGCACCTCGGACTCGTCGATGTAGTCGACGCCGAGGCTCTGCAGCACCTGCGCCTCGACGAAGTGGCCGATGCGCGCCTTGGCCATCACCGGGATCGAGACGGCGCCGATGATGCCGTCGATCATGTCGGGGTCGCTCATCCGGGCGATGCCGCCCTGCGCGCGGATGTCGGCGGGAACGCGCTCCAGCGCCATGACGGCCACGGCGCCGGCGTCCTCGGCGATCTTCGCCTGCTCCGGGGTGACGACGTCCATGATGACGCCGCCCTTGAGCTGCTCGGCCATGCCGCGCTTGACGAGCTCGGTGCCGGTGCCCTCGCCGGTGGCGCTGGGGGTGTCGGGGTGCAGTGCCACGGGTTGCTGCCTCACGGGATAGACGATTGCGGTCAGTCGATGGTACGGCCGATCAGCCGGCGGTCCGTCCCCCACCGGCGTGCGCCCCCACCACGGCGTCCTGGCCGTCGTCGATGTCGAAGTAGCGCGGCCACGGGCGGCGGGCGTGCAGCCGCAGCAGCCGGGACAGCCGGCGGCGGCGCAACGCGCGGGTGTCGCGCACCGCGTCGTTGTAGAACCGCCGGGCCAGCCCGACCCGGACGTCGGCGTCACCGGCCTCGGCCGGGCGCAGCCGGGCGGGGACCCGGCGCAGCTCGCGGCCCAGCGCGTTCTCCGCCGCCTCCCGGTCACCGGCCGCAGGCGAGCGGGCGCCGG
>JAOPUQ010000001.1 GCA_025963425.1 Modestobacter sp.
GGCGACCGGGACCGCCGGGCCCAGCGGCGCCTGCGCCTGGGTGACCGGCACCCCCCGCTCGGCGAGCGAGCCGGCCAGCGAGCGCGTGAGGCGGCTCTTGCCCGCACCGGGGACGCCGACGAGCTCCACGGTGAGCCCGCGGTGGGCCGGTGGTGCGGCACCGGGGCTCACAGGGCCGCCCAGACGGCGGCGCGCGCTTCTGCCAGCACCTCCTCGGCCGGGCGTCCGGCGTCCAGCACGACCGCGTCGGTGCCGGCCCAGTCGGCGCCGAAGACCTCCGCCGAGCGCGGCCGCACGAAGTCCGCCGGGTCGACCCCCTGCTTGCGGGCCACCGCGACGTCGGGGTCGACCCGCAGCACCAGCAGCAGGTCCGGGGCGGTGATCTCGGCGTAGCAGCGCTGTTCGGCGGCGACCAGGCGCCGGTCGAGCGGCGACAGGCCGGCCGTCGGCACCCAGCGGGTGCGGGGGCCGTCCATCAGCGTCACCTGGGCCAGCGGGAAGCGGTCACAGACGACCAGGTCGCCGCGGGCGGCCAGCCGGCGCACCCGGCGGTGCTGCCGGCGCCGGTCGCCGGCGGTGACCAGCTGCCACAGCAACCAGGCCCGGCCCGGCGCCCGGCCGGCGTGCTCCTGCGCGGTCGGGTAGTTCGGCAGCCAGTCGGTGACCAGGCCGGCGGAGCGCGCGGCGAGCAGCGCACCCTTCACGACGAGGTTGGCCGGGCTGCGCGGCGGCTTGCCCATGTGCACCACCCGGGTCTCCAGCGGACCGTTGAGCCAGCCGGACAGGCCCTGGACCATCGTGGACTTCCCGGCCCCGTCCCCGCCGACGACGGCGATGACGCCGCCACCGGCCACCAGCCGCTTGGTGTTGCGCTGGCCCAGCACGTAGTGCCGCAGGCCCCAGGTCACCCGGCGCGAGCAGCGCAGCGCGGTGTCCGCGGCCGGCCGGCGGCGCATCAGGCCGGTGGCGTCGGCGACGACCCGGCGTCCGGCCGCCAGCCGCTGCGCCACACCCCGGTCCTCCAGCAGCGCCGAGCAGTACCGCTCCCAGTCGGTCCAGCCGACCTGTGGCAGGTGGGTGTCCACGACCCGGCGCAGCTCGTCGGGGTCCGACCGGGCGTGCAGGTACTCCAGCTCGCGCCGCTCGGCGCCGCGCAGCGGGGCCAGCCCGAAGACGGCGGCGTCCCACGTGCCGTGCTTGAGGGCCAGCCGCAGCACCAGGACGGCGAGCTCGAACTCCGGCGCCGGGGTGGGGAAGATCGGCCCCTGCGTGCAGGAGGCCAGGTAGGCCCGCTCGATGGGGAGCTGGACGTTCTTCGTGGTGTCGTCCCCGAGGACCAGCTGCGCCTGGGCGTCGACGTGGACGAACCTCCCGGTCGCGGCGTCCACGCCGTACCAGTGCACGACCCCGGGCACCGGACGCCGGCGGGCCGGCCGCGCCTGCTTGAAGCCGCAGGCGACCAGCACGCCGAGGAACGCCTGGACGGAGCGCCGGTCGACCAGCAGGTCGAGGTCGTTGTCGCCGGAGGCGGACAGGTGCAGGGCGTCGTTGCTCTTCCAGTGGCAGTAGGAGACCCCGGCCTCCCGCAGCCGGGCGCACAGCTCCACGACGAGGGCCAGCGGCGCCGGGACGTCGTCGTCCGCCGCGGGCGCGATGTCGGGTCCGGGCGCCACCGCCGGACGCACGTGTTCAGGAACCGCCACAGGTCCTCCCTCGGCCAGGCCTGCGACGTCGTCACTCGGCCCCGTGAGTTCCGTATCCTGCCGGGTCCGGTCGCCGGGGGACAGGCTTGCACCGTCACCGAGGCAGTACAGACGGTCACCACCGGCTCAGCCCGGGCGGCGCACCCCTCAGCCCGGCGGTGTGGCCCCGGCCGGCGGGGCGGTGCGCCAGGCAGGGAGGGCGGGGGTGAGCATCCGGCCCATGTCGACCCCGCCGCGCTCGTCGACGCCGTGCCGGGTCTTCCAGTCGGCGACCGCCGCCTCGTACACCGCCGGGTCCGTGGTCAGCGTGCAGCCATCCGGCACGTTGCCGGGGTAGGGCCCCGCACCGAGCCAGACGAGCGTCACGTTCTCGTAGCTGTCGACGATCGATCCCTGCCGGGTCGGCAGGATCCGGTCCAGGCCATCGCTGCCGGCGAGGTCCCGGAACCGCTCGGCGGCGATGACCACGTTGCGCAGCACCAGCCCCGGGGAGTTCGGCCGGCTCTTGTAGATCGAGCCGTGTGTGTGGTCGGTGGAGCGGGCCAGGTAGCCCCCGGGGAACGGCTTGAGCCGGATGACGCTGTCCTCCACGGTGATCACCTGCTCGGAGTCGCTGTCGTCGTCGTCGTTCCGCTGGGTGGACAGGAAGGTGTAGGTCCCGTCCACCAGGGTGTCCAGCACATGCAGGTCGTGCCATTGGTCGTTCTCGATCGCGTCGTCCCGGATGTCCTGCAGCCAGCAGTTCCGGACGTAGCAGGTGCCCGAACCCTCCTCCTCGGCCCGGTAGAGGCCGATGCCGTCGTGGCTGTTGCGCACCCGGACGCCGTCCCAGACCGCCCAGGTGCCTTCGCGGATGTACATCCGCGGGTCCCCGTCCTGGTTGTCGTTGCCCCGCTGCGCGGCATGCGGGTCGACCGAGCGCGGGCGGCCGGCGTCGATCCAGCGGTCGGTGTCGTCCTGCACCTCCTGGCCGTACTTCATCCGCTCCCAGGTGAGCGTCTCCGGCTGGGTGCCCTCCACCACGCCGCCGATGATCGCGGCGCCGCCCATGGGCATGGCGCGGCCGAGCCGGATCGGGTGGATGTTCTTCTGCTCGGGGGTCGACCCCCCGGCGAACTCGCCGGTCTCGTAGAAGGCGTCCTTGTCGAAGTACCCGAGGAACCGGGCGCCGCGCATGTCCCAGGTCTTGTCCTCGACGGGGGAGTCCTCCTGGTAGGAGGTGCTGAACGTGCCCCCGGGGCTGGTCAGGTAGGGCCCCGTCCGGGCCAGCAGCGCGACGGTCGGGGCGCCCTGGAGGTACTGCGGGGGGAGGGTCGGGACCGGACCGTTGTCGTGCGGCCGGCGGTCGGGGGAACGGGGCCCGGCGGGGTCGTCGGTGGCCAGGTCGATGCCCAGCCAGACGAGCACCGGGGCCGCGACCACCGCACTCGCGCCTGCGAGGAAGTGTCGCCGGTTGATCACATCGGGTCCCCCGTCGTGGGTGGGCACCACCGGGTGGTCCGGCGACGACGCTATCAAGGGGATCCGCCCTCCGGGAGGGGGCCGACATTACGTCACGGTGCGTAGGGCGGTCGTCACGACGGCGGGCCGCTGGTGGCTCCCTGCCCGCTCCTCTACCGTCCGGGGGGTGAAGATCTCCGTCATCGGTTGTGGCTACCTGGGTGCGGTTCATGCGGCCTCGATGGCCGAGTTGGGTCACGACGTGGTGGGGATCGACGTCGACCGCGCGAAGGTGGAGTTGCTGTCGCAGGCGAGGGCGCCGTTCTACGAGCCGGGGTTCGAGGAGTTGCTGGCGCGGTCGCTGGCCTCGGGCCGGTTGCGGTTCAGCGCCGACATGGCCGATGCGGCCGGGGCCGTCGTCCACTTCGTGTGCGTGGGGACGCCGCAGAAGCGCAGTGAGTACGCCGCGGACCTGCGGTATGTGGAGGCGGCGGCGGAGTCGCTGCTGGCGGTGCTGAGGCCCGGGGACCTGGTGGCCGGGAAGTCGACGGTTCCGGTCGGGACGGCGGCGCGGCTGGCCGAGCTGGTGGACGGGAAGGTCCCGGGGGCGATGCTGGCGTGGAACCCGGAGTTCCTGCGGGAGGGCTTCGCCGTGCAGGACACCCTGCATCCCGACCGGCTGGTCTACGGGCTGGCGCCGGGTGCGGAGGGGGAGGTCGCGCGGGCCCTGCTCGATGAGGTGTACGCCACGATCGTGGCCGCGGGCACGCCGCAGGTGGTCACCGACTACGCGACCGCGGAGATGGTGAAGACCGCGGCGAACTCGTTCCTGGCCACGAAGATCTCCTTCATCAACGCGATGGCCGAGCTGTGCGAGGCGACCGGCGCGGACGTCAAGCAGCTGGCCGACGCGATCGGGCACGACGACCGGATCGGGCGGAAGTTCCTCAACGCCGGGCTGGGGTTCGGCGGTGGTTGTCTGCCCAAGGACATCCGGGCGTTCATGGCCCGGGCGGGGGAGCTGGGTGCCGACCAGGCGCTGACGTTCCTGCGCGAGGTGGACAACATCAACATGCGCCGGCGGATCCGGATGGTGGAGCTGGCGCGGGAGGTCTGCGACGGGTCGCTGCTGGGCAAGCGGGTGGCGGTGCTGGGTGCGGCGTTCAAGCCCGACAGTGACGACATCCGGGACTCCCCGGCGCTCAACGTGGCCGCGCAGCTGCAGCTGCAGGGGGCGGTGGTCCGGGTCACCGACCCCGCCGCGGTGGAGAACTGCCGCCGGCTGTGGCCCCAGCTGGACTACGCCGACACCGCCGAGGAGGCGGCCGAGCGGGCCGACGCCGTCCTGGTGCTGACGGAGTGGAAGCAGTACAAGGAGCTGGACCCGGTCGCCTTCGGCCTGATCGTGAAGCAGAAGCGCGTCCTGGACGGTCGCAACGCCCTGGACCGGGACAGCTGGACGGCCGCCGGCTGGTCGTACCGGGCGCTCGGTCGCCGCGCGGGCTGACCCGTGCCCCCTGCCTGGCGGCCGGTGTTGACCGACGGTAGGCAGGGGCTGGCGCACAGACCGGGCCGCGCGGGGCGAGGACGGCCGAAGGTCCCTGCCTCGCTGTGACGAAGGGCGTAGCCCCCTACCGTCCCCGATGAGTTCCGAACGGAGCTGCCGGCCGGGGGTGCGCAGCATGAGCGGGTGGACGTGGGTCCTGCTGATCGGCCTGGCCTGGCTGCTGGTCGGCACTGCCGTCGCCCTGGGCCTGGGTGCCGCGGTGCACGTCGCGGAGGAACGCAATCGGCGCGACCTCGTCCGGCACCGGATGGCCGAGCGCCGGGCCCGGCGGCAGCACTCCTCCCGGGCGGCCGGCTGACCGGACCGCCACGGAGGTGGTCAGCCGGTGATGCGGCTGACCGGCACCGGCCGCGCGCGACGCTGGTGACCGGCGCGCTGGGCGGCGAAGCCGGACTGCAGGGAGTCGGCGAGGGACAGGGCGGCGGCCAGGTGCTCCGCGGGCTCGGTTGCGCTGCGTTGAGCTGACATGGCGGAAAGCTACTGAGCTGGGCGGGTTCCGGGAAGGCGACGGGCCGGACCGCCGGTCACGACTCGGTCTCGGGTCCCGACCCCGCGCGCGGGGCGGTCAGCTCGGGCAGCCCGGCCGGTGCCGTGTCGTCCGCGGCCGGACGGCGCCGCGGCGGGCGGCGGCGCTGCTGCCACACGAACGGGGCCTCTCCGTGCCGCACCCGGACGAAGGCCCACGCGGCCGCGCCGATGACCACGGCGGTCAGCGTGATGACCAGGACCATGCCGGTGGAGGCACCGAGCAGCTTGGTGCCCGAGGCCAGCATGATCACCGCCAGCGCGCGGCGGACCAGGCTGCCGGGGGAGCGGGAGGACACCCGGGCGCCGATCCACACCCCGGGGATGGCGCCGACCAGGATGCTGCCGGTCAGCCCGAGGGCGAAGTCACCGAAGAGCAGGTGCCCGATCGACGCGGAGGCGACCAGCGGCACGGCCTGCACCAGGTCGGTGCCGACCAGCTGCCCGACCTTGATGGAGGGGTAGAGCAGCAGCAGGCAGACGATCATGATCGAGCCGGCGCCCACGGAGGTCATGCCCACGACGAGCCCACCGGCGGCGCCGACCAGCACGGTGGCCAGCCTGCGCACGGGGACGTCGGTCAGCTCCGGCTCGGCCAGCTCGGGGCGACCCCGGCGACGCTCACGCTCGCGCAGCTTCAGGTAGGACTTGGTGGCCATGGCCGCGGAGGCGACGACCAGGACCGCACCCAGCGCGACCAGCAGGAAGTCCTGCACCTCCGCGCCGTCACCGAGCGCCCGCAGCAGGAGGACGCCGGAGAATGCGCCGGGGACGGAGCCGAGGCACAGCCACTTCACCAGGTCCAGGTGCACGGTGCCGCGGCGCAGGTGGACGATCCCGCCGATCGGCTTCATGAAGAAGCTGGCCACCACGTCGCTGGAGACCGCGGCCAGCGGGGAGACCCCGAAGAAGAAGACCAGGATGGGGGTCATCAGCGCCCCGCCGCCCATGCCGGTCAGACCCACCACGAGCCCGACCAGCAGGCCGGCGACGGCGATCGTCGGGTCCCACCACTCCACGCCGTCACCCCGTCCTCTGCCTCAGTGCGCTGCCGCGCCCGGCAGAGCGTCCTCGCGGGACGTCGGCCAGGACGTGGTGTCAGCTCGTCACGCTAGGGGAGCGGACCGCCCGGAAGGAGGGCTGCTCACCCGTTGGGGCGACCGCCGACCAGGCGCAGCCCTGGCGTGGGCACGAGGTCCCCGTCGGCGAGGGCGGCCGCGATGCCGCGGTCGCGGTCGGCGGACCCGAGGCAGCGACCGACCAGGGGCAGCACGACGACCGTCGCCAGGACCCACACCACCGCGATCCCCGCCAGCCACAGCACAGCTGATTTATAGGTGCTGCCCGGGCCCCGCACGCAGCGCGACGCGACGTGTAGCCCGCCGGAGCACGTGCTCCCGCCGGTCGGCACGCTCCGCTGTGGAATCAGAACGCTGAGCGACGTGCTGCCGGGTTCTCGTCACCGTCCGTCCCCCGACCGGGTGGCCCGGGGGTCACCCGGACGAGGGGGCCGCCGTCCCGCCGGATCAAGGACTGCCGCCCGGCTGCCGATGGCGAGGTCATGGCGTGGTGGGGATGGATGCTGATCGGCTGGCTCAGCCTGGCGGTGGTCGTGGCGTTGCCGCTCGGCCTCGCCATCCGTGGAGCCGACCGGCGGGAGCTCGGTGAGGCCGCCCTGCGGGCCGCCGACCACCCGGTCGACCTGATCGCCGCCCGCCGGCCCACGACACCCCTGCCGCCCCGTCGCCGGCGCATCCCCGTGCCCCCGCTCGGGGTCACCCTGATCGCGACCGGCGTCGGCCTGGAGGCGATCGGCTTCGTGCTGCGCACCGCCGGCCAGGAGCGCGGGACCGCCCGGCTGCTGTCGATGGATGCGCCCATGTCGGTGCCGCGGCTGTTCGTCACCGCTCTCTTCGCCGTCGCCGCCGTCGCCGCCGTGATCGGCGCGGCCCGCTCGCCGGGCCGCCGCACCTGGTGGCTGTCGGTCGCCGCGGTCGCGGCCATCATCGCCGAGGTCAAGGGCGGCGGCACCGTGCACGTCCGCGCGCTGCAGACCTTCGGCGTCGCCGACCACCCGGTGCTCGCCGCCATCGGCAGCACCGTGGTCGTCGCCGCCGTTCTCGGCACCCTGTTCTGGGTCAGCCGCGCCGAGCGCCGCGACCGCCGCCGCATGCTGCTGGCCTTCGGCCTCTACGGCGTCGCCTCCGTCGGCTTGTCCGCCCTGTCCACGATGGCGGGGAGCTGGTCGACCCTGGCGACGTTCGTCGAGGAGAGCGGCGAGGTCGTGGGCGGTGTCGCCGTCCTCGTCGCCGTTCTCGTGGGGGTCGCACCGCGGCTGGTGCTGCCCGCCGACTGGGCGCTGCGCCGCACCGCCGACGCCCAGACCATCGACGCCCCGGGCGCGCTGCCGGCCTGGCCGACCGGCTTTCCCGAGAGGCGGGGGTGACCGCGGTCCGGCCCGGGCGACGTCGTCCCCCGTGCCCCCTCCGGGTGGAGTCCGCGTTCCACCTGCCCTGGTCGGGTGAGGACGGGGTTGACCCTGCGTCACCGCCTCGACACCGTCGGACCAGCTCCGCGCGGAGTCACCGGCGTTCCCGCGACCGTCCGAGCCCGATGACCACGAGAGGAAGGGCCGCGTGACCACGAGCCACGCCTCGCTGCCCCCGTCCGGGGGTGACCCCGAGGACACCCCCGTCCTCGAGGAGACCGCCGCACCCGCGCCGCGGGTCGAGGCGGCCGGCAAGGCCGCCGCGATCACCGCCGACGCGCTCCACGCCGCCGCGCAGCGCGCCAAGCAGGACGAGCTGGCCACGGTCGCCGAGCTGGCCGCCCAGGCCGCCGCGTCCGGCCTGGACGAGGACGTCGTCCTCGGCGCGGCGGGGGTGCGCCCGATGCGGCAGCTCCGCCCCGTGCCCCCGCTGTCCCGGCCCCCGATCTCCCCGCGCACCCCGCCGATCCCGCCCCGCCCGGTCTACGACCCGTTCTCCGCCCGCCGCCGCCGCGCACCGGAGTGGCTGGTCAGCTACACCGCGACACTGGTCGTCGGCGACCTGGTCGCCGCCGGCCTCGGGGTGGCCCTGGCGCTGCTGCTGCCGCTGTCCGGCGGCATGCCGGGCACCCAGGTGGTCGAGGTCGTCGTCGGTTGCTGGGCCCTGCTGCTGGCCGCACTGGGCGGCTACGCCGAGCGGCGGATGGGGACCGGGTCCGACGAGTACCGCCGGGTGGTGGTCGCCGGCCTCACCGCGATCGCCCTGCTCAGCTTCGCCGTCCACCTGCTGCCCGCCGCCGGGCTGGAACGCCTGCTCCTGGTCGCCGCCCCGGTGACCACCGTCGTCACGCTGCTCAGCCGCAACCTGAACCGCCGGCGGATGCACTCTGCGCGTCGGCGCGGGCTGATGACCAAGCGGGTCGTGGTCGTCGGCCGGGACGTCGCCGTCGCCGACCTGGCCCGCCGGCTGCGCCGCGACGCCGCCGCCGGACTCCGCGTCGTCGGTGCCTGCGTGCCGCGTCCGGGCGACTCCCTCGTCCTGGCCGACGAGGGTGTGCCCGTGCTGGGCGGCCTGGACGACGTGCTGTGGTGCCTCGACGAGGTCGGCGCGGACGCCGTCGTCGTCTCCTCGGCCAGCGAGACGGCGGGTCAGTACCTGCGCGACCTGGCCTGGCGGCTGGAGGGCACCAACATCGAGGTGCTCGTCGGCCCGGGCCTGATCGAGGTCTCGTCCAACCGGCTGCAGGTGCGCCCCACCACGAGCCTGCCGCTGATCCAGGTGCAGGAGCCGGAGTTCCGCGGTTCCCGACGCCTGGTCAAGTCGCTGGTCGACCGGACCGTCGCCGGCGTGCTGCTGCTCCTGGCGGCGCCCGGGATGATCGGCATCGCCATCGCCGTGCGGATGTCCAGCACCGGTCCGGCGTTCTTCCGGCACCGCCGCATCGGCAAGCGCGGCCGCGAGTTCGACGTGCTGAAGTTCCGCAGCATGGTCACCGACGCCGACGACAGGATCGCCGAGCTGATGGCCTTCAACGAGGGCAACGGCGTGCAGTTCAAGATGCGCCGGGACCCCCGGATCACCGGGATCGGCGCGTTCATCCGGCGCTACTCCCTCGACGAGCTGCCGCAGCTGATCAACGTGCTCAAGGGCGACATGTCCCTGGTCGGCCCCCGCCCGCACGTGACCCGCGAGGTGGAGCAGTACGGGCCCGACATGCACCGGCGCCTGCTGGTCAAGCCCGGCATCACCGGCCTGTGGCAGGTGAGCGGTCGGTCGGACCTCAGCTGGGAGGAGACCGTCGAGCTCGACGTCCGGTACGTGGAGAACTGGTCGCTGGGCCTGGACATCGCGATCCTGTGGCGCACCGCCCGCGCCGTGCTCGGCAGCGACGGGGCCTACTGACCTCCCGCTGCGCCCACGCGAACGCCCCGCCGGCTCCGAGCCGGCGGGGCGTTCGTGCGTCCGCGCCCTACCGGGTGGCGGCCAGCACGTGGGCCAGCACGAGCCGGGCGCTGTCGTCGATGCTGGAGGAGCGGGTGTCGATGGTGATCCCGGCGTCGGTGGGCGCCTCGTAGGGGTCGCTGATCCCGGTGAACTCGGGGATCTCCCCGCGCCGGGCCTTGGCGTAGAGGCCCTTGCGGTCGCGGGCCTCGCACTCCTCGAGCGGCGTGGCCACGTGCACCAGCACGAACGAGCCCGGGCCGGCCTGGTCCTCGACCAGCCGGCGGGCGTCGGCACGGGTGGCGGCGTAGGGCGCGATGGGCGCGCAGACGGCCAGCCCGCCGTGCTTGGCGATCTGGCCGGCGACCCAGCCGATGCGGCGGACGTTGGTGTCCCGGTCGGCCTTGGAGAAGCCCAGCCCGGCCGACAGGTGGGTGCGCACCTCGTCGCCGTCGAGCAGGGTGACCGTCTTCCCCGACTCGAGCAGCAGCTCGACCAGCCGGCCGGCGATCGTGGACTTCCCGGCGCCGGACAGGCCGGTGAACATGACCGCCAGCCCGCCGGTGCGCGGGTTCGTGGCCTCCACCCGGCTGCCCCGCAGCTCGGCCCCGTAGGCGGCGGCCAGCGCCGGCCAGCCGACCTCGGGGTCCGCGGCGGTCACCGGCACCGGCACGACGACCAGCTCGCGGCCCTCGGCGACGGCCGCCCACTCCGCGGCGGCGGCGGAGACGACGGCGGAGTCCGGGCCGGTGCCGGCGACCGGCAGCAGCGCAAGAACCCGCCCGGGCAGGTCGGCCGGGTCGCCGGGCCGGCCCACCCAGGCGACCGGGGCGTCCCAGCCCCGGCGGGCGAGCTCCTCGCGGACCGCGGCGGGGGAGCGCCAGCGGGGAACCTCCCGAACGGCGAGCTGCCCGTCCTCCCGGGTGGCCACCAGCACGCCCTCGGCGTCCTCGAGCTCGGTCTGGGCCGGCAGGTCGGGCACCTCGCGGGTCAGGCCGAAGCCGTACCGCGCGAGCGCCGCGAGCTGGGCATCGGACAGCCGGGAGCGGGAGGTCGCCATGCGGCCAGTCTCCCAAGCCGGTGACGCTGCGCAGTGGCCGGCGGTCGCCGTTCACCCTCAGGAGGCGACTCCTGTCCCACGTGCGTGCGACACGGCCGGCGGTGCCGATCGTGTCGGGCCGGGGCGGCTAGACAGGACCGGTGCCTGCCGTTCCCTCCACCGCGCGTCGCCGGGTGCCCGTGCCCCGCATCGCGGTGGTGCTCGCCGCGGTAGGCGTGGCACTGGAGCTCGTCGGCTTCCTGACCCGGGTCTCCGGGGCGCCGCGGGAGCTGGCCCGGCCGCTGGCCATGGACGCGATGTTCTCCGTGCCCCGGCTCTACGTGACGGCGTTGTTCACCGCGGCCGCCGTGGTGGCCGCGCTGGGCGCCGGCCGGCTGCCGGGCCGGCGCACCTGGTGGACGGCGGTCGCGGCGATCGCGGCCGGCATCGCCGCGGTGAAGTTCGCCGGCGACCTGCACCACCGCTTCTTCGTGGCGATCGGCGGCGGCACGCACCCGGTGCGCGCGCTGCTCGTCTCCGCCGTGCCGGCCGGCGCCGTCGTCGGCTGGCTGTGGTGGCTGAGCCGGCACGAGCGCCGCGACCGGCGGCGGGTGCTGTCCTGCCTGGGGCTGTACGCGTTCGCCGCGGTGGGGCTGTCCAGCGTGTCGGCCGCGGTCGGGCCTCCCTGGGCGGCGGCGGGAACGTTCGTGGAGGAGAGCGGTGAGGCGCTGGCCGGGGTGGCGTTCCTGATCGCCGTCCTGCTCGGGGTGGCGCCGCGCCTGGTGCTGCCGGCCGACTGGCCGCTGCGCCGCGCCGCGGACGCGCACACGCTCGAGGTGCGCGACCGGCTGCCCGGCGCCGCGCAGCCCGGTCACATCTCCCCGCACTGAGCGGCGCCCGGCGTGCTCACTACGGGTGATCGGGGCTGGGCTGCGCGGCTACTACGTCCGCCGGGTCGCCCGGGTCTACCCGAGCCACCTGGTCACCTGGTTGATCGCGCTCGGAGTGCTGGCCGCAACGGCCCGCGTCGACCTGGTCCCCGTCCCCCGTTCGGGGTGAACGCCCAGGTGGAACCGCCTGCACGGCCTCCCGCGCCGGTACTTTTCGGGAGTGACCCTCCAGGACGCTGACCCGGCTGCGCCTGCCGCGCAGCTGCCCGACCTGACGATCCCGCGGCCCGTCCCGTGGGGCGGCGTCGTGCCGCGGCTGCGGGCGAGCGAGGCCGCGCACCGGCTGGTCCCCCTTCCCGCCGCGATGGCGCTGCTCGACCTCGCCCAGCGGCGCGCGGCCGCGCGCAACCCGGCCCGGCTGGACGCCGCCCGGGCGGCGATGGCCGCGGTCGTGGGCGGCACCGAGCGCGAGGCGGACCTCGAGGAGCTGGCCCTCCGGCACCTGTCCGCCGCGGCACACGGCTGGGAGCTCATGTGGCGCCCCCGTTTCCTCGAGCGGATGCCCGTCGAGGGCCTCGACCGGCTCCGCGCCGTCGAGCCCGGCCGCGGCATCGTCTTCAGCGCCCCGCACTACGGCCCCCTCGTGGGGCTGGCCGCCCTGCCCCGGGCGGTCGGCCCGATCGACGTCGCGGTGGGCGAGCACCTCGCCGCGGCCGAGGCGCCGCGCGGCTACGGCGGCTACCAGATCGAGCAGTCGCGCACGGTCATCGTGCGGGCCGGTTTCCGCCCCGTGCGCGCCCTGGCCTCCGCCCGGACCTTCAGCCGGACGCTCAAGGACGGCGGCCAGGTGCTGCTGAACTTCGACGTCCCCGGCAAGTACGCGGTCCAGTTCCTCGGCAAGACCGTCGACCTGATGAACGGCACCGCCCGGCTGGCGCAGTCGACCGACTCGGTCGTCGTCCCCGTGCTGCCGCAGCCCCGCGGCCGGGGCTGGGTGGTCCACATCGACGAGCCGATCGACCCCCGCCGGCACGACTCCTGGCAGAGCGTCCTGCAGGCCGCCGCGGACGTGCACTCCCGCCTGGTGCTGGAGGCCCCCGAGCACCTGGAGAGCCCGCTGCGCGACGGCGGCTGGGCCGTGGCGACCCGGGACGGCTGGCGGCGCTCGGCGTGAGCCCCCGACCGGTGCGGGCGCTGCTGGTCAACGAGAACATCGGTGGCCACGCCACCGTGCACCACCACCTGCGCGCCGTCGCCGCCACCCGGGACGACGTCGACGTGCGCATCGTCGACGTCCCGCCGCCGGGTTTCTGGCGCAAGGTCGCCGGCGTCGGCGTCCCCGGGCTGATGCGCTGGGACGCCGACCTCATGCAGGCCCGCTACCAGCTCGCCCAGTCCGCCTGGGTGGCGCGGCAGCTGCCGCGCTGGCTGGCCGGAACCGCCCCGGTCGACGTCGTCCACTTCTACACGCACAACACCGCGCTGCTGGCCCGTCGCGCCCTGGGCGGCCTGCCCTACGTGGTCACGCTGGACTCGACCACGACGCAGAACAACCAGCTGCAGCCGGGGCGCGCGGCGACCCGCTTCACCGCGCTGTCCACCCGGGCCACGTTCCCGTTCGAGCGGGCGGTCTACGCCGGCGCGCGCACGGTCGTGGCCAACAGCCACTGGTGCGCGGCGTCGGTGACCGGCGACTACGGCATCGATCCGGCACGGGTCGAGGTGCTGCCGATGGGCGTTCCGGTGCCCGAGCTCGGCGCACCGCCGGACGGTGGCCTCCCGCGGGTGCTGTTCATCGGCCGCGGCATGGAACGCAAGGGCGGCAACCTGCTGCTCGAGGTGCACCAGCGCTGGCTGGCCGACCGGTGCGAGCTGGTCCTGGTCACCCAGGACGCCGTCCCGGCCGGCGGCCGCAACGTCACCGTGGTGGACGACGTCCGCCCCGGCGACGGGCAGGTCGGCCGGCTGCTGTCCGGCAGTGCCCTGCTGGCGCTGCCCAGCCGCATCGACCAGTGGCCCAACGCGGTCATGGAGGCGATGTCCTACGCGGTGCCGCCGGTCGTGAGCGCGGTGGGCGGCATGCCGGAGATGGTCGCCGGGGGCGCGGCGGGCCTGGTGCTCGCCGACGACTCCGCGGAGACCCTGCGCGACGCGATCGCCGGGCTGCTCGAGGACCCGGTGCGCCGGCGGGAGCTCGGGGCACGGGCACGCCGCCGGGTGGAGGACGTCATGGACGTGCGGACGACGGCCAACCGGCTGCTCGACGTCGTCCGGGACGCCGCGGTCGGCTCGGGCGACGCGGTCCGCACAGGAGCCCCGCCCACCGCCCGATGACCGCCGCCCTGCCGACCGCCCAGGCCACGGTGACCCTCGAGCCGACCGGCGACCCGGTGCGCTGGGCCGCCGCCGCGCAGGCGTCCGGCCAGCCGATGACGCCGTTCTCGAACCACGGCTTCCTCGGGCTGGCCTCGGGCATGACGGGCACCGAGTTCGTGCCCCTCGTCGTCCGGGCCGACGGCGTCGACGTCGGGATCGCGCCCTGGCTGGCGCGCCGGCGCGGCCCGGTGACCACGGTCAACGCCGTGCCGTTCCCCTACACCGGCCCGCTGGTGCCGGCGCACCTGATGGCCGGCACCCTCGTCGCGCTGCGCCGCCGGGGACGCCGGGAGCGCGCCGTGCGGCAGGACTTCGGCCTCGCGCCGACGACCGCCGTCGACGCCGTCGACCTCACCGGCACCGGCTTCGAGGCCCGGCTGGACCACACCTACCTGGTGGACACCTCGCGGACCGAGGAGGAGCTGTACGGCGCGCTGACCGCCCCGGCCCGCACGAGCCTGCGCAGGATCGAGCGGGACGGCGTCGCGGTCGTCCCCTCCGGCCACGACGGGCAGACGCTCGGCCGGGTCGTCGACGCGGCCGGCACCGCCCGCGGCCTGGACCCCGGGTACGGCGCGGGCTTCCCGCCGCCGATCGGCGCGCTGGAGGCCACCGGCCTGGGCGTGCACTGGACCGTGGCGAAGCGGGACGACGTCGAGCTGGGCAGCCTGCTGAGCATCAGCTCCGGCGAGGTCGTGGTCCTCTGGCAGGGCGGCCTGCTCCCCGAGCACCGGGCCACCCGGGCGAACGTGCTGCTCTACTGGGACGCCGTCCTGTGGGCCCACCGGCACGGCGCCCGGACCGTCGACCTGGCCGGCGTCCCCGACGCCGGGGTCGCCAGGTTCAAGAGCCAGTTCGGCGGCACGCTGTACAGCTATCCGCGGCTGCAGTGGGCGGCGCCCGGCCTGCGGCCGGTCGCCGGCGTGGCCCGCACCGTGGTGACCACGCTCCGCAGGTAGGGCCGGGTCATCGGACCGGCTCGCCGCTCCCCACCCGGTCCGCGACCGGGGTGGCCGGGACCTCGGGCGCGCCCGGCCGGATGAGGTCGCGCAGGCCGGCGAGCATCAGGGCCACCATCACCGTCGCCCCGATCAGCGTGCCGATGACGCCGTCGGCCGCCTCGGGGTGCACGGTCATCAGCAGCACGCTGGACGCGATGCCGGTGACCGACCCGGCCACGGCCGCACCGGACAGCCAGCGCACCTGGCCGCGGGCCAGCAGCATCGTGGCCGCGACATGGGTGAGGAGCACCGGGAGGGCGGCGACGGCGACCCAGCGGACGGCGGGCACCGCCACGTCCCACTGCTCGCCGAACGGCAGCGTGGTCATCGGCCCGGCGGCCAGCACGCCCACCACCGCGGTCACCACCCCGGCCAGCGCGGTCAGCCGCAGGTAGTGCAGCGCGGTCCGGCGGAACGCGGCCGGGTCGGCGGCCAGCGCGGACAGGCCGGGCAGCAGCCCGAACCCGGCGGTGTGCGCCACGGTCACCCCGGCGTCCAGGAAGCGGGTCGCCACCACGTAGGTGGCCAGCACGCCGATGCTGCCCATCCCACCGATGACCAGCGTGCCCTGTCGCCAGAGCAGCACGATCGCCGTCCCGGCCACCGCCAGCCACACGCCCTGCTGGAGCAGGGTGCGGCTGCGCACCTCGGCCCGGCGGCGCGGCCGCTGCAGCACGACGGCGATCGCCAGGACGACGGCCTCCTTGGCGACCACCACGACCAGCAGGTCGGTCGCGCTGCCGCCGGTGTAGATGACCGCGACGCCGGCCGCGACCAGCGCGACGGCGGAGCCCAGCTGCAGCGCGCCCTCCAGGACGACGCGGCCGACCGCGCGCAGCATCTCCGCCCACAGGTTGACCAGCCCGCCCACGATCACGAACGCCACGGTCAGCGCCAGCGCGGCCGGGGGCACGGCCGCCGGGCCCCACACGGTCGTCAGGAGCACGGTGATCGCGCCCGCGGCGAGCACCGAGGCCAGCTGCGGGCCCAGGGCCGCGG
>JAOPUQ010000019.1 GCA_025963425.1 Modestobacter sp.
GCGCCCGCAGCCCGCCGGCGTGCGCGCGCTCGGGGTCCAGCAGCACCGCGCGGACCTGGGCGCCGCGTCCGGCCAGGACCGCCCCGGCGTACAGGGCGTCCCCGCCGTTGTCGCCGGCACCGACCAGCAGCACCACCCGGACGCCGTGCGCCCGGCCGATCAGCCCCAGGCAGACGACGGCCAGGCCGGTGGCGGCCCGCTGCATCAGGGCGCCGGCCCGGACGGTGGCCATCGCCGCGGCCTCGGCCGCGCGCACCTGGGCGGCGGTGTACAGCCCGATCACTGCGTCGACCCCTCTGCGATCACCACGGCGGAGGCGATGCCCCCGTCGTGGCTCATCGACACGTGCCAGTGGGTCACGCCGAGGGCCGCGGCCCGCCGGGCGACCGTGCCGCGGACGGTCAGCAGCGGGCGACCGTGCTCGCCGACGGTCACCTCGGCGTCGAGCCCGTGCAGATCGCCGGGGGCACCCAGCGCCTTGGCCAGCGCCACCTTGGCGGCGAACCGGGCGGCCAGCGACTCCCCGGTGCGCGGCACCCCGGCCGGCGTGTGCTGCTCGGCGGCGGTGAACAGCCGGTCGCGCAGGCCCGGCGTCCGGGTCAGGGAGGCGGCGAAGCGCTCCACCGGGCAGACGTCGATGCCCACCCCGATGATCACGCTGCCATCCTGCCCGTCCTACCCAGCCGCGCGGGTACCCACCTCGCGGCGGACCACCACCTGACCCCGGGTCACCTGATCCCCGGGGGCCTCACTCGACGGTGACGCTCTTGGCCAGGTTGCGCGGCTGGTCGACGTCCAGGCCGCGCGCCGCGGCGATCTCGCACGCCAGCACCTGCAGCGGAACGGTGGTGACCACCGGGGCGAGCAGGGTCGGGGTGCGCGGCACCCGGATCAGGTGGTCGGCGTAGGGAACGACGTCCTCGTCGCCCTCCTCGGCGATCACGATGGTGCGCGCGCCCCGGGCCCGGACCTCCTGGATGTTGCTGACCACCTTGCCGTGCACCGAGCCGCGGCTGCGCGGCGACGGGACGACGACCACGACCGGCGTGCCCTGGTCGACCAGCGCGATCGAGCCGTGCTTGAGCTCCCCGGCGGCGAAGCCCTCGGCGTGGATGTAGGCCAGCTCCTTGAGCTTCAGCGCACCCTCCAGCGCCACTGGGTACCCGACGTGCCGGCCCAGGAAGAGCATCGTGCCCTCCTGGGCGAGCTCCCGGCCCAGCTTCCGCACCGGCTCCATGCCGGCGAGCACCTCGGCGACGGCGTCGGGCAGCCGGCGCAGGTCGCTGACGATCGCGGCCACCTCGTCGGCGTACTTCACGCCGCGCACCTGGGCCAGGAAGAGACCGACCAGGTAGCAGGCCACCACCTGGGTGAGGAACCCCTTGGTCGAGGCGACGGCGACCTCGGGGCCGGCATGGGTGTAGAGGACGGCGTCGGACTCCCGCGGGATCGTCGACCCGTTGGCGTTGCAGATCGCCAGCACCCGGGCCTTCTGCATCCTGGCGTGCCGCAGTGCCATCAGGGTGTCCATCGTCTCGCCGGACTGGCTGATGACCACGACCAGCGTGGAGCGGTCCAGGACCGGGTCGCGGTAGCGGAACTCGCTGGCCAGTTCCACCTCGACCGGGATGCGGGTCCAGTGCTCGATGGCGTACTTGGCGATCAGCCCGGCGTGGTAGGCCGTGCCGCACGCGACGACGAACACCTTGTCGATGTCGCGCAGCTCCTGGTCGGACAGCCGCACCTCGTCCAGCACCAGCTCCCCGGCGGCACTGAGCCGGCCGAGCAGGGTGTTGGCCACCGCCTCGGGCTGCTCGGCGATCTCCTTGAGCATGAACCAGTCGTAGCCGCCCTTCTCGGCGGCGGCGGCGTCCCAGTCGACGGTGTAGGCGATGGGCTCGACCGGTGCGCCCGCGAAGTCGGTGACCGTGACCCCGCTCGCGCGGTCGATGACCACGACCTGGTCCTGGCCCAGCTCCAGCGCGTTGCGGGTGTGCGCGATGAACGCGGCGACGTCGGACCCGAGGAAGTACTCGCCGTCCCCGACGCCCACCACCAGCGGGCTGTTGCGGCGGGAGGCGACCAGCCGGTCGGGCTCGTCGGAATGCGAGGCGACCAGTGTGAAAGCGCCCTCGAGCCGGCGGCTGACCGCCCGCATCGCCTCGGCCAGCCGGTCGTCGCCGGCCGGCGTCTCCCGGTAGGCGGCGGCCAGCAGGTGGGCCACGACCTCGGTGTCGGTCTCGGAGGTGAACTCGATGCCGGCTGCCTCGCACTCGGCGCGCAGCGCCGCGAAGTTCTCGATGATGCCGTTGTGGATGACCGCCACGGTGCCGTCGGCCGAGACGTGCGGGTGCGCGTTGCGGTCGGTGGGCCCACCGTGGGTGGCCCAGCGGGTGTGCCCGATGCCGATGGTGGCGGCCGGCAGGGACCCCTCGGCCAGCACCTTCTCCAGGTTGGCGAGCTTGCCGGCCTTCTTCGCCGTCGTCAGCCGGCCGTCGGCCAGCACAGCGACACCTGCCGAGTCATAGCCGCGGTACTCCAGCCGGCGCAGGCCGTCCACGATCACGCCCAGGGAGTCCTGCGAACCGACGTATCCAACGATGCCGCACATGCCCGTGACGATACCGGGGAGAGCGCGAGAGCCTCGGCAGGACGGGGCGCGCCTGCTGGCTCCCGGAGGTGGCACAGGCGACAGTTGAGCGCGACGGGGACGGCGCCCCCGGGGTCGCCCGGGGACGGCCCCGGGCACGACTCAGCCGGTGGCGGCGACGACCTCGGCCAGCCGCGCGGCGACGGCGTCGGCCTGCTCCTGGGTGGGCGCCTCGACCATCACCCGGACCAGCTGCTCGGTGCCCGAGGGGCGCAGCAGCACCCGTCCGGACTCGCCCAGCTCAGCCTCGACGTCGTTGACCGCGCGGGCCACGTCGTCGCTCTCCACGACCGCCAGCCGGTCGGTGACCGGCACGTTGACCAGGGTCTGCGGCAGCCGGCGGACGACGGAGGCGAGCTCGGCGAGGGAGGCACCGGTGGCGCTCATCCGGGACAGCAGCGCCAGCCCGGTGAGGAGTCCGTCGCCGGTGGTGGCCCAGTCCAGGAAGACCAGGTGGCCGCTCTGCTCCCCGCCGAGGGACAGCCCGCGGGAGCGCAGCGCCTCCAGCACGTAGCGGTCCCCGACGGCGGTGGTGTGCACCTTGATGCCGGCGGCCCGCATGGTGTGGTGGAAGCCGAGGTTGCTCATCACGGTGGCCACGACGGTGTCGTCGGTCAGGTTGCCGCTCTCGTGCAGAGCGAGGGCGCAGATGGCCAGGATGGCGTCGCCGTCGACGACGTCACCGGCGGCGGTGACCGCCAGGCAGCGGTCGGCGTCGCCGTCGTGGGCGATGCCGATGTCGGCCCCGCGGCTGGCCACCTCGGCGATCAGCGGACCCAGGTGGGTGGAGCCGATGCCATCGTTGATGTTCCAGCCGTCGGGCTCGCCGCCGATGACGTGCACCTGGGCACCGGCCCGGCGGTAGACCTCCGGCGCGCAGCGGGAGGCCGAGCCGTGGGCGCAGTCGACGACCACCCGCAGGCCCTCGAGGGGCTCGCGCAGGGCGGACAGCACGTGGTCGGTGTAGTCCTCGACGGCGCCGGACAGGTCGCGTACCCGGCCGACCCCGCCGCCGGTGGGGCGGTGGTCACCGGAGCCGTCCCGGCCGGTGACCTGCCGCTCGATGGCTGCCTCGACCGCGTCGGGCAGCTTGTGACCGCCGCGGCTGAACAGCTTGATGCCGTTGTCGGGCATCGGGTTGTGGCTGGCCGAGATCATCACGCCGAGGTCGGCGCCGGTCTGGCCGGTGAGGAACGCGACCGCGGGGGTCGGGACCACACCCACCCGCAGCACCTCAGCGCCCGCGCTGGCCAGGCCGGCCACCACCGCGGCCTCCAGCATCTCCCCGCTGGCGCGCGGGTCACGGCCGACGACCGCGACGGGACGCGAGGTCCCGTCGCGGTCGGCGAGCACGCCGGCGGCGGCGCGGGCCACCGAGAGCGCCAGTTCCGGTGTCAGGCCGGCGTTGGCCCGACCACGGACACCGTCGGTGCCGAAGAGACGCCCCATGTACGACTCGCCCGCGCCGAACGCGTCAGCGCTTGGAGTACTGAGGAGCCTTACGGGCCTTCTTCAGGCCGTACTTCTTGCGCTCGGTGGCGCGGGGGTCACGAGTGAGGAAGCCGGCCTTCTTCAGGGCCGGACGGTCCTCGGGCTCGACCTCGATGAGGGCTCGGGCGATGGCGAGGCGCAGTGCGCCGGCCTGCCCGGAGACGCCCCCGCCGTGGAGCAGGCCCACGACGTCGTACTGCTCGCCCTTCTCCAGGATCACGAACGGCTCACGGATGAGCTGCTGGTGCACCTTGTTGGGGAAGTACTCCTCGATGGT
>JAOPUQ010000025.1 GCA_025963425.1 Modestobacter sp.
CGACCCTCGTCGGCGTCCGGCTCGCCGCCGAGCGTGGCGAGACCGCGCCGCCGATGGACGAGGCCGCCGCTCCCGACACCACGGCCGGGTCCGGGGCCACGCCGACCACCGCCGACGGCGGGACCCCCGCCGAGCAGGCCGGGGACGCCACCGTGGCCGCGGCCGGCAACCCGGCCGAAGAGGCGGGCGCCGCACAGGTGCACACCGACGCCCCCGAGCCCGCCGGCCGGCGACCGGCGCAGCGTGGCGGCGAGGGCACCGACACCCCACCCACGCGGAACCCCGGCGCTTCCGGCCAGGGCACCTCCACCGAGCGAGAGGCCTGACCGATGCCGCTCACCCCCGTGCTCACCCAGCGCTTCACCGCCGAACGCTCCTGGACGCTGGAGACCTACGAGCGGCTCGACGGTTACCGCGCGCTGCGGCAGGCGCTGGCCATGACCCCCGACGAGCTGGTCGGCCTGGTCAAGGACTCCGGCCTGCGCGGCCGCGGCGGAGCCGGCTTCCCGACCGGCATGAAGTGGAGCTTCATCCCACAGCCCAAGCCGGGAGAGACCCCGACCGGCCCGGCGGCCGCGCCCAAGTACCTGGTCGTCAACGCCGACGAGGGCGAGCCGGGCACCTGCAAGGACCTTCCGCTGATGATGGCCGACCCGCACTCCCTGGTGGAGGGCGTGGTCATCGCCGCCTACGCGATCCGGTCGCACTTCGCCGTCATCTACGTCCGCGGCGAGGCGGTGCACGCCCACCGCCGGCTGCAGGCCGCCGTCGCCGAGGCCTACGCCGCCGGCTACCTGGGCCGCGGCGTCCTGGGCTCCGGGTACGACCTGGAGCTGGTGGTGCACGCCGGGGCCGGTGCCTACATCTGCGGCGAGGAGACCGCGCTGCTGGACTCGCTGGAGGGCTACCGCGGTCAGCCCCGGCTCAAGCCGCCGTTCCCGGCCGTCGCCGGCCTGTACGGCGCCCCGACGGTGATCAACAACGTGGAGACGCTGGCCAGCGTCCCCTACGTCGTCCGCGGCGGGGCCGGCTGGTTCAAGGCCTTCGGCCCGGAGAAGTCACCCGGCCCGAAGATCTACTCGCTGTCCGGCCGGGTCGTGCGCCCCGGGCAGTACGAGGCCCCGATGGGGACGACGATGCGCGAGCTGCTGGAGATGGCCGGCGGCGTCCGCCCCGGGCACCAGCTGAAGTTCTGGACCCCGGGCGGTTCCTCGACGCCGTACTTCACCGCCGAGCACCTGGACGTCCCGCTCGATTTCGACTCCGTCGCCGCGGCCGGCTCCATGCTGGGCACCACCGCGCTGATGGTCTTCGACGAGACCGACTCGATCGTCGAGGCGACGCTGCGGTTCACCGAGTTCTACGCCCACGAGAGCTGCGGGAAGTGCACACCCTGCCGGGAGGGCACCTACTGGCTGGTCCAGATCCTCGAGCGGCTGGTGCACGGGCGCGGCCGGGCCGCCGACCTGGACCTGCTCACCGACACCTGCGACAACATCCTCGGCCGGTCGTTCTGCGCGCTCGGCGACGGCGCGACCAGCTGCATCGCCAGCTCCCTGAAGTACTTCAAGGACGACTACGTCGCCCTGCTGCCCGCCGACGAACAGGCCCGCCTCGGTCGCTCGCTGCGCCTGGAGCCGGTTGGAGCCGCCTCGTGACCACGCCCCAGCCCGCGCCGGCCGCGGTCCCCGCCGTCCCCGGTCCGGCCACCCCGCCCGACGCCGTCCACTGCACCATCGACGGCTTCGAGCTCGCCGTTCCCAAGGGGACGCTGATCATCCGGGCCGCCGAGCAGATCGGCGTGCAGATCCCGAGGTTCTGCGACCACCCGCTGCTGGACCCGATCGGGGCCTGCCGGCAGTGCCTGGTGGAGGTGGAGGGCCAGCGCAAGCCGGTGGCCTCCTGCACCACCCCGGTCACCCCGGACATGGTGGTGCACACGCAGCTGACCAGCGTCGTCGCCGACAAGGCACAGCAGGGCACGATGGAGCTGCTGCTGGTCAACCACCCGCTGGACTGCCCGGTCTGCGACAAGGGCGGTGAGTGCCCGCTGCAGAACCAGGCGTTGAGCAACGGCCGCACCGACAGCCGGTTCGTCGACGTCAAGCGCACCTACCCCAAGCCGCTGCCGATCAGCACGCAGGTGCTGCTCGACCGCGAGCGCTGCGTGCTCTGCGCGCGGTGCACCCGGTTCAGCCAGCAGATCGCCGGCGACCCGTTCATCGAGCTGTTCGAGCGCGGCGCGCTGGAGCAGGTGGCGATCTACGAGGACGAGCCCTTCGAGTCCTACTTCTCCGGCAACACCACGCAGATCTGCCCGGTCGGCGCGCTCACCAGCGCCACCTACCGGTTCCGCTCCCGCCCCTTCGACCTGCGCAGCGAGCCCAGCGTCTGCGAGCACTGCGCGAGCGGGTGTGCCCAGCGCACCGACTACCGGCGGGGCAGCGTCATGCGCCGGCTGGCCGGCGAGGACCCCGCGGTCAACCAGGAGTGGAACTGCGACAAGGGCCGCTACGGCTTCCGGTACGCCACCAGCAACGAGCGGCTGACCACGCCGCTGGTCCGCCGGAACGGCGAGCTGCA
>JAOPUQ010000036.1 GCA_025963425.1 Modestobacter sp.
CTGATGGTCAGCGGCACCGACGAGCACGGGACGCCGATCACCGTCGCCGCCGACGCCGAGGGGGTCACCCCGCGGGAGATCGCCGACCGCAACAACCGGATCATCGTCAACGACCTGGCGAGCCTCGGGCTGAGCTACGACCTGTTCACCCGGACGACGACGGGCAACCACGCCGCGATCAGCCAGGAGATCTTCCTCGGCCTGCTGAAGAACGGCTACGTCTTCCCGAAGACGACGCTGGGAGCCATCAGCCCGTCGACCGGCCGCACCCTGCCCGACCGCTACATCGAGGGCACCTGCCCGATCTGCGGCTTCGACGGCGCCCGCGGCGACCAGTGCGACAACTGCGGCAACCAGCTCGACCCGATCGACCTGATCAACCCGGTCAGCAAGATCAACGGTGAGACGCCGAAGTTCGTCGAGGAGGAGCACTACTTCCTCGACCTGCCCGCCTTCGCCCGGGCGCTCGGCGACTGGCTGGGCACACGCAAGAGCTGGCGACCCAACGTCCTGAACTTCAGCGTCAACCTGCTCGACGACCTCAAGCCGCGCAGCTACACGCGGGACATCGACTGGGGTGTCCGCGTGCCGCTGGAGGGCTGGATCGACCGGCCGGACAAGCGCATCTACGTGTGGTTCGACGCCGTCGTCGGCTATCTGTCGGCGTCGATCGAGTGGGCCCGCCGCTCCGGGGACCCGGAGGCCTGGCGGCAGTGGTGGCAGACGCCGGACTCCGACGCCTACTACTTCATGGGCAAGGACAACATCGTCTTCCACTCCGAGATCTGGCCGGCCCAGTTGCTCGGCTACAACGGGGAGGGTGACAGGGGCGGCACGCCCGGATCGCTGGGCCGGCTGAACCTGCCCACCGAGGTCGTGTCGAGTGAGTTCCTGACCATGGAGGGGCGGAAGTTCTCCTCCTCCCGGCAGGTCGTCATCTACGTGCGCGACTTCCTGGCCCGCTACGACCCCGACGCGCTGCGCTACTTCATCGCCGTGGCCGGCCCGGAGAACCAGGACACCGATTTCACCTGGGCGGAGTTCCTCCGGCGCAACAACGACGAGCTGGTCGCCGGCTGGGGCAACCTGGTCAACCGGTCGGTGTCGATGGCGGCCAAGAACGTCGGCGCCGTCCCCACGCCCGGTGAGCTGACCGACGCCGACCGGGCGCTGCTGGCCACCACCTCGGGCGCGTTCGCCCCGATCGGTGACCTGCTCGCGCGCAACCGGCAGAAGGCCGCGGTCAACGAGGCGATGCGGGTGGTCGGCGAGGCCAACAAGTACCTGTCGGACCAGGCGCCGTGGAAGCTCAAGGAGGACCCGGCCCGCCGGGACACCGTGCTGCACACCGCGCTGCAGGCGATCAAGGACTGCAACGCGCTGCTGACCCCCTTCCTCCCGCACTCCTCCCAGCAGGTGCACGAGCTGCTGGGCGGTACGGGCGTGTGGTCGGTGGCGCCGCAGGTCCAGGAGGTCACCGACCTGGACGACGGCTCGCCGTACCCGATCATCACCGGGCCCTACAGCGAGGGGCAGGCCGTCTGGGCGTCCACCCCGCTCGCGCCGGCGGGCACGCCACTGGCCCCGCCGAAGCCGGTCTTCACCAAGCTCGACCCGTCGGTGGTCGACGAGGAGCTGGCCCGGCTGGCCGAGGCAGGGCAGGGCGCGAGGGCGGACGGCGAGGCGTGAGCCGCTCGGCCTCGTCGCGCGCCAACCGCCGGGGCGACCCGCCGCCCTCTCCGGAGCCGCTGCCGGCTCCAGCGGTGGACAGCCACACCCACTTCGACATCGCGGTCGGCGGGGAGGACCGTCAGCCCACCGACGCCGAGGTGGACGAGGCGATCGCCGCTGCCGCGGCCGTCGGCGTCCCACGGCTGGTCCAGGTGGGGGTGGACGTCGCCTCCTCCCGCTGGTCGGCCGAGCTCGCCGCCCGGCACCCGGCCGTGCTGGCCGCCGTCGCGCTGCACCCGAACGAGGCCGGCGCGGGAGCCGCGACCGAGACGGCACTGGCCGAGATCGAGCGGCTGGCCGCCCTGCCCCGCGTGCGGGCGGTCGGGGAGACCGGCCTGGACCGGTACCGCACCGGCGAGGACGGCTGGGCGGCGCAGGAGGCCTCCTTCCGGGCGCACATCGCCATCGCCAAGCGCCACGGCATCGCGCTGGTCATCCACGACCGGGACGCCCACGACGAGGTGCTCCGGGTGCTGGAGGACGAGGGCGCCCCGGAGCACACGGTGCTGCACTGCTTCTCCGGCGACGCGGGGTTCGCCCGGCGCTGCATCGACCGCGGCTACGTGCTCTCCTTCGCCGGCACGCTGACCTTCGCCAACGCCGGGTACCTGCGCGAGGCGGCGGCGCTGACCCCGCTGGACCAGCTGCTGGTGGAGACCGACGCGCCGTTCCTCACCCCCGCCCCGCTGCGCGGGCGGCCGAACTCCGCCCGGCTGGTCCCGCACACGGTGCGGGCGCTGTCCGACGTCACCGGGACGCCGCTGGAGCAGCTGTGCGCCAGGCTGACCGCGAACGCGGAGCGGGTCTTCGGTTCCTGGGCGGGATAGCGAGGGCCCCGGCCCGCTCGCGGACGAACCGGGGCACACTGGGGGAGTGGGCCGCCTGATCGCCGTCGTCCTCTTCATCGCCCTCATGGTGCCTGCCGCGCTGCTGTTCCGTGCCTGGGGGCTGGCTTCCGGCCGCCGTCAGGTCGCCGGCGCCGCGGTCGAGTTCGCCACCCCTACCCAGGCGGGGTCGACCTACCTGATCCGGCAGGCCACGCACGGCCGACGGGTGCGCCGGCTCGGGCTGATGCTGGGCGTGGTCGCCGTGGTCGTGAGCGTCGTCCTGTTCGCCGAGGCCTCGGTGTTCCTGTGGCTGCCCGCGGTGGGTGCCGGTCTGCTGCTGGGGGTCCTGCTGGCCGAGGCCACCCGGCCGCGTCCGCGCTGGGGGGTCGGCACGCCGCCCCGTCGCCCGCGGCAGGGCGAGCAGGTCTCCCCCTGGCTGCTGTGGACGATGCGCGCCGCCGTCGCCGGCGAGGTGCTCACCGCCGTCCTGTTGGCCGGCGAGCTGGACCGTGCGGTGGCCGTGACCGCCCTGGCCGTGCCGCTGGTCGCGTGGCTGCTGGCCGAGGTGGCGCTGCTGCGGGCGCTCGTGCGGCCGCTGCCCGCCGAGGGCGCCGACGTGCCGGTCGACGAGGCCCAGCGGACCTGGACCGCCCACCTGGTGGTCGCGGCCGCCAGCGTGCTCGCGCTGCTGCCGCTGGGCAGCCTGCTGCTCGTGGCCGGCATCGGCCTGGGTGACGAGGTGTCCGGAGAGGGTGCCGGCCTGGTGCCGGTGGCCCTGGTGGCCGGCGGCTTCTCCGCGCTGGCGGCCGGGCTGGCCGTGGCCGGCTACCTGCTCAGCTGGCTCCGCCCGGTACGGCACACGAGCCCCGCGCTCGCCGGCTGACCGGCGCCGCGGTCGGGACGAGCCCGGCTGCGGCGGGGGTTGCGGCGGCACTGCTCAATTCCGGACTCATTCGTATGGCAATGAACACGGGTGATCGACCGCCCGAACGGCTCGTGTGCCGCGTGTAGGTCACTCGCTGTATCGGCGCGCCTGCGCAGCGACTTATCGACTCGGCGCTTTACTCAGGTCGCACGGTTGTCTTACGTACCGCGTTCGTTATCGTGTCGTGACCGACCAGCCGGGGTGGGAACGCCCAGGCGACCGGCCCAGGAAATCCGGGCCGGCACCCGTCGGGCCGCACGATGACAGCCGCCGCCTCTGGGTGGGGGTCTGTGGACTGCTGCCCACGTTCCCCTGCCCGGACCTGTGACCTGTGGATGTGTTGTGCGCCGATCGCTGAAGCTCAGTCTGTTCGCCCTGGTCCTGGTGGGCCTGGTCGGCGGTTCCTTCGCCTACTTCCTCGCCCAGAAGACGGTGACCCTCACCGTCGACGGCCAGGCGCGAGAGGTGAGCACGTACGCCTCCACCGTCGCCGAGGTGCTGGCCGACGAGGGCCTGCGACCGGCTGCCCACGACGTCGTCCTGCCCGCCCCCGATGCCTCGGTGGGTGACGGCGACACCGTCGTCCTCAACCGTGCCCGGCCGCTCGCGCTCACCGTCGACGGCGTGCACAGCGACGTCTACACCACCGCGCTGTCGGTGGACGGCGCCCTGGACGAGCTCGGCTACCGAGCGGACGACCTGGTGCTCTCGGCCAGCCGCAGCGAGCGCCTGCCGCTGGACGGCATGGACCTGTCCGTGCAGACGCCCAAGAACATCACCGTGGTCGCCGACGGCCGGCGCACCGTCGTGAGCACCACCGCGGCCACCGCCGGCGACCTCCTCGCCGAGCAGGGCATCGGGCTCTCCCCGACCGACCGCACCAGTCTGTACCCGGCCCAGCCCCTGCTGGACGCCATGGTGCTGCAGGTGTTCCGCGTGCAGGTCAGCGACGTCACCGACGTGCAGCCGATCGACTTCACGACCGTGGAGACCCCCGACCCCGAGACGGTCGAGGGCACCCGCACCGTGACCGAGAAGGGCGTCGAGGGCGAGCGGACCATCACCTACCGGGTCACCGTCACCGACGGCGCGGAGACCGGCCGCGAGCAGATCAGCGTGGCCGTCACCCGCGCCCCGGTCGACCAGCAGGTCAGCGTGGGCGCCAAGCCCAAGCCGGCCGAGCCCGCCACCCCGGCCGCCCCGGTCAGCGCCGACGGGCTCAACTGGGCCGCCCTGGCCGCGTGCGAGTCCGGCGGCAATCCCCGCGCGGTCAACCCGGCCGGCTACTACGGTCTGTACCAGTTCTCGCTGAGCACCTGGCGGGGCGTGGGCGGCGCCGGCAACCCGATCGACGCCTCCCCGGCCGAGCAGCTGTCCCGCGCCCAGGCCCTCTACGCCCGTAGTGGCGCCGGACAGTGGGGCTGCGGCTCCCACCTCTACGACTGATCGGCACCCGCTGAGCACCACTCCGGAGCAGTCCGACGGGCTGCTGGGACCGGCCGCGATCCGCGAGCTGGCCCAGCAGCTGGACCTGCGTCCCACGAAGGCACTCGGGCAGAACTTCCTGCACGACGCCAACACGATCCGCAAGATCGTGCGCACCGCCGGCCTCAGTCCGGACGACGTCGTCTGCGAGGTGGGCCCGGGGCTCGGCTCGCTGACCCTGGGTCTGCTGCCGGCCAGCGCGCACGTCACCGCGGTCGAGATCGACCCGCGGCTGGCCGACCAGCTGCCGCGCACCGTGGCCGAGCGGGTGCCCGCACTGGCCGACCGGCTCACCGTGGTGACCGCCGACGCGCTGCGGATCACCGAGCTGCCCGGCCCCCCGCCGACCGCGCTGGTGGCCAACCTGCCGTACAACATCGCCGTCCCGGTGCTGCTGCATCTGCTGGAGCTGCTGCCCTCGATCCGCACCGCCCTGGTGCTGGTGCAGCTCGAGGTGGCCGACCGGCTGGCCGCGGCGCCCGGCTCGGCGGCCTACGGGGTGCCCAGCGTCAAGGCCGCCTGGTACGCCGGCGTCCGGCGGGCCGGCGCCGTGGCCCGGCCGGTCTTCTGGCCGGTGCCCAACGTCGACTCGGGCCTGGTCGCCCTCACCCGCCGTCCCCCGCCGGAGGGGGACCGGCTGGCCACCTTCGCGGTGATCGACGCGGCGTTCGCCATGCGCCGCAAGGGGCTGCGTGCGGCGCTGGCCCGCTGGGCCGGCAGCCCCGCCGCCGCCGAGGTTCGACTGCGCGCCGCCGGCATCGACCCCACGACCCGGGGCGAGCAGCTCTCGGTCACCGACTTCGCACGCCTGGCGGCCACCGCTCCCGTGCCGCCCGAGGGGCGCTAGCGCGTGCCGCCTCCCACGGGCAGGGTGTCCCGGTGAGCGAGCGTGCGAGCTCACCGATGGGCACAGCAGCTCCGCGAACGCGGCCGACGAGCGCCAGCGAGGAGGGTTCGTGAGCAACGCGACCTCCGGTGGCCCCGGACGGATCACCGGGAACGGGGCGGTGGTCGCCCGGGCGCCGGCGAAGGTCAACGTCCACCTGCGGGTGGGCCCGCTGCGCACGGACGGCTTCCACGAGCTGCAGACGGTCTACCTCGCCGTCTCGCTGTTCGACACCGTCACCGCCCGGCCCGGCGAAGGTCTGTCGTTGAACGTGCGCGGCGAGGGGAGTGCGGCCGGGCGCGGCCCGGCCAGCGTGCCCAGCGACCGGCGGAACCTCGTCTGGCAGGCCGCCGAGCTGCTCGCCCGGCATGCCGGGATCTCCGCGGACGCGCACCTGGAGGTCGACAAGTCGATCCCGGCGGCCGCGGGGCTGGCCGGGGGCAGCGCCGACGCGGCCGCCACCCTGGTCGCGCTGGACGCGCTCTGGGGCACCCGGGCAACCCGCGGTGACCTGGCCGGCCTGGCCGCCCAGCTGGGCAGCGATGTCCCGTTCAGCCTGCTGGGTGGGGTGGCCCTCGGCACCGGCCGGGGCGAGCGGCTGTCGCCGGTGCTGGCCCGGCGGCGCTGGGACTGGGTGCTCGGCATCGCCGGGGAGGGCCTGTCCACTCCGACCGTCTACGCCCAGCTGGACAGCCTGCGGGCCGAGGGCCGGGTCGAGTCCGTCGCCGCCGGGCACACCGGGGACGCCGCCGAGCCGGTGATCGCCGCGCTGCGCAGCGGCCCGGCCTCCGCGCTGGCCGCCACGCTGGGCAACGACCTGCAGGCGCCGGCGCTCCGGCTGCGACCGGAGCTCCGCCGGGCGCTGAAGGCGGCCGGTGAGGCCGGTGCGCGCGCGGCGCTGGTCAGCGGCTCGGGGCCGACGGTCGCCGCGCTGGCCGAGGACGAGGACGCCGCGGTGAAGCTGGCGGCGACGCTGGCCGGGGTGGGCGTGTTCCGCACCGTGCGCGCCGTGCACGGCCCGGTGCCCGGCGCCCGGCTGGTGGGCTGACCGACTTCAGGACGCCGGCGGCTCGGGTGTCGCGGCCAGCCGGGGGCGACCGATCAGGGCGGGCCGGGTCTCCAGGTGGGACAGGCCGTTGTAGGCCAGATTCACCAGGTGCGCGGCCACCTCGCGCTTGCCCGGTGACCGGGTGTCCAGCCACCACTGGCCGGTCAGCGCGACCATGCCGACGAGGGCCTGGCTGTAGAGCTCGGCCAGCCGCGGGTCGTAGCCGTTGGTGCTGAACTGGGCGGCCAGGATGTGCTCGACCTTGCGGGCGACCTCCCCGATCAGCGAGGAGAAGGTGCCCGACGTCCCCACGACCGGGGAGTCGCGACTGAGCACCCGGAAGCCGTCGGTCTCGTCCTCGATGTAGTCCAGCAGCACCAGGGCGGCCCGCTCCAGGAGCTCCCGGGGGTGCCCGCCGGAGGAC
The DNA here is from genome assembly GCA_025963425.1 of Modestobacter sp. Classification (GTDB taxonomy): domain Bacteria; phylum Actinomycetota; class Actinomycetes; order Mycobacteriales; family Geodermatophilaceae; genus Modestobacter. The sequence continues at coordinate 7,327 of JAOPUQ010000036.1, forward strand.
AGCGCGGAGGTGAACCGGTCCAGCAGCCGCTGCATCTCGCGGTCGACGACGACGGCGTAGAGGCCCTCCTTGCCGCCGAAGTGCTCGTAGACGACCGGCTTGGACACGTCGGCGCGGGCGGCGATCTCCTCGATGGAGGCCGCCTCGTAGCCGCGCTGGGCGAACAGTTCGCGGCCCACGTCCAGCAGTTGCTGGCGGCGCTGCGCACCGGTCATCCGCACCCGCGTCCGGCCGGGGCCGGGGCGGGGCGGGGCGCCGTCGGCCGGGCCGGAGGAGTCCACCCCGCCATCGTCCTCCGCGGCGGCGCTC
>JAOPUQ010000066.1 GCA_025963425.1 Modestobacter sp.
GCTGGGTCTCCGGCGGCACGCGGCGCAACCTGGACTGGGTCCGGCCGCACGCCGACCTGTCCGCGGTCAGCGAGGACGAGGCGCTGTTGCTGGCCGACGCGCAGACCTCCGTCGGGCTGCTGCTGGGCGGCGAGGTCACCGGCGCCCCGGTGATCGGTGAGTTCATCGAGCAGACGGAGTTCACCGTCATCGTCCGCTGACCCCGGCCGGACGTGTTGGTCGCTGGTGCCCACGTCTTGTCGGTCGTGCCGCCGACGATGGTGACCAGGCACCACCGGCGACTACGGACGTGACCGTGCTCGGGCCACGCGGCTGAGCTGTCCGCGTCCGACACCAACCGAGCGGGGCGCGACCGCTCCGCCCACTACCGTGCACGCGTGATCATGGCCGTCGCTCTCGTGGGCGCTGCACTGCTCGGCTGCCTGGCCGTCTTCCAGCTGCTGCTCGTCGCCGGCGCGCCGCTGGGCCGGTTCGCGTGGGGCGGGCAGAACGTCGTCCTGCCGACGAGCCTGCGCATCGGCAGCGCGGTCTCCATCGCCCTGTACGGGCTCTTCGCCCTGCTGATACTGCAGACGGCCGGGGCCGTCACCGTCCTCCCCCGCGGCCTGGTCGGCGTCGCCATCTGGGTGCTGACGGCCTACTTCGCGGTCGGCGTGGCCATGAACGCTGCCTCGCGCAGCCGGCGGGAGCGCCTGGTCATGACGCCGGTTGTCCTGGCCCTGGCCGTCGCCTGCCTGGTGCTGGCCCTGCAGTGACGGCGCCGCGACCGGCCGGGGCGCGCTGACCCGGACGTTCCGTGGCGGGCTCCACGCCGGCGGGGACGGCACCTGGTCGCCGACGCGAGTCGGCTCCGCAGGCCCGGCGCGGGGCCGGAGGCTTCCGCCGGGAGTGCGGGCAACGGCTCCACGCCGACGGGGACGGCACCTGGTCGCGATGCGGCCCGCAGGGTCGCAATGCCATAGTCGGGCATGCTCGCAGCCTTCGTATCCACGCCCGCCCCGAAGGACCCGTTGTCGGTGCTGGAGGTCGGTGACCGACCGACGCCCGAAGCCCCCGAGGGCTGGACCACGGTGACGGTGAAGGCCGCCTCCCTCAACCACCACGACCTGTTCAGCCTGCGCGGGGTGGGTCTGCCGGCCGAGCGGATGCCCATGATCCTCGGCTGCGACGCGGCGGGCCTGGATCCCGAGGGCAACGAGGTCGTCGTGCACGCGGTGATCGCCACGCCGGGGTGGACCGGGGACGAGACCCTGGACCCCAAGCGCAGCCTGCTGTCGGAGGTCCACCAGGGCACGCTGGCCGAGCAGGTCGTCGTCCCACTCCGGAACGTGGTTCCCAAGCCGGCCGAGCTGTCCTTCGCCGAGGCCGCCTGCCTGCCCACCGCCTGGCTGACCGCGTACCGGATGCTCTTCGTCCGGTCCGGCCTGCGCCCGGGCTCCACGGTGCTGGTCCAGGGTGCCAGCGGCGGCGTCGCCACCGCGCTGATCCGGCTGGGCAGCGCGGCCGGCTACCGGATGTGGGTGACCGGGCGGAGCGAGGAGAAGCGAACGGCGGCGCTGGCGCTCGGCGCCGACCAGGCCTTCGAGTCCGGCGCCCGGCTGCCCGAGCGGGTCGACGGGGTGATGGAGACCGTCGGCGAGGCGACCTGGAGCCACAGCATCAAGTCGCTCAAGCCCGGCGGCGTGCTGGTCACCTGCGGCGCGACCACCGGCTTCAACCCCGGCGCCGAGCTGAACCGGGTCTTCTTCACGCAGCTGTCGGTGATCGGGTCGACCATGGGCACCCGCGACGAACTGGACTCGCTGATCCGGATGTGCCGGATCACCGGCGTCCGGCCCGAGATCGACGTCGAGCTGCCGCTGGACCGGGCCCGGGAGGGCTTCGAGCGGATGCTCGAGGGCCGCACCGCCGGGAAGATCGTCTTCACCCCCTGAGGCGCGGGCCGCGCAGGAGGACCAGCGCCGCGACGGCGGCCAGCCCGGCGGCGACGGCGGCCCCGGCGAAGACGGTGTGCAGCTGGGTGAGCACCGCGGCGTCGGTGGCCGCGTCGTGGACCGGGCAGTCGGCCGGGGTCTTCGGGCACGACTCGAAGGGTGAGGCGATCCCGGCGACCTCGGCGGTGAACCGGCGCAGCGCGACGGCGGTGAGCAGCGAGAGCCCGACGAGCATGCCGACGGTGCGCGCCACCACCGACAGCGCGCCGGCGCTGCCGTGCACCCGCGCAGGGGTGACCGCCAGCAGGACCGCGTTGACCGGCGCGATCGCCAGGCCGAAGCCCAGCCCGGCGGCGACCAGGACGAGGGTCGAGCCGGCCCCGGCCAGCGACTCCGCACCCCAGCCGGTCATCGCGACGAAGGCCCCCGCACTGAGCACCATCCCGGCCGCGCCCACCGCGCGCGGGGGCAGCGTCCGGCAGAGCCAGCCCCCGGCGACGGCGCCGACCGGGACGGCGACCAGCAGCTCGAGCAGCACCAGGGCGGCGCCGAGCTGGTCTCCCTCCTCGGTGGTGGCCCGGGCGAACAGCGGGACGTCGACCAGCGCGGCCACCAGCGCCACCCCGACCAGCAGGTTGACCACCAGGGCACCCCAGGCCCCGACCGGCCGCAGGGCGGCCAGCGGCAGCACGGGGTCCGCGGTGCGCCGCTCGTGCAGCACGAACCCGGCCGCGGCCAGGACGGCGACCGGCAGCAGCACCGGCCCGTGCGCCACGACCTGCCTCGCCGGGTCGGCCGCCGCGAAGGCCCACACCAGGACGCCGAGCGCCACGACGGCCAGCGCCGAGCCGAGGACGTCGACCTCCCCGGCCAACCGCGGCAGACCGCGCAGCGGCAGCACCGCACCGGCCGGCGCCACCCAGCTGCGGACGACGAGCGCCGCACCGGCCAGCACCGCGAGGAGCACGAGGGGTGTCGCCACCCCGCCGACGGGGACGAAGAGCAAGCCCAGGGTGACGTCCTCGGCCAGCGCCCCGGGCTGGGCCAGCCGCAGGCCGACGGCGAGTGCCGTCAGCCCGGCCAGGACCGCGCCGAGCGGGTCCGGCCGGCGCACCCGGCCGGTGACCAGCACGCCGCCGGCCAGCCCGAGGGCGAGCAGCAGGTTGAGCCAGAAGATCGCCCGCCAGTCGGCCACGGCCAGGACGGCGGCCCCGGCCAGTGGCCCGAGCACGGCACCGGCCTCCTGCACCGCCCCCACGACGCCCAGCGGGAGCGCCCGGCGCTCCGGCGGCCAGCGGTCGGCCACGAGAGCCAGCGTGGCCGGCACCAGCCCGCCGGCTCCCACGCCCTGCAGCCCGCGCCCGGCCACGGCCTGGCCCAGCCCGAGCGCGGTGGCGGTCAGCAGCGAGCCGACGGCGAACAGCAGCAGGCAACCCACCAGCACCGGCACCCGTCCGCGCAGGTCGGCCAGCCGGCCTAGCAGCGGCAGCGTGGCGGTGGAGCCGAGCAGGAAGCCGCCGACGATCGGGGTGGCCCGCTGCAACTCGTCGATCCCGACGCCGACCCCGGTGAGGATGTCGGGCAGGGCCAGGACGACGACGTAGGTGTCGGCCGCGGTGACCAGGACGGCGAGCGCGGCCAGGACGACCAGCCCCAGCCCGGGTCGGGGCGGGGTGAGGGCCTCAGCTGGTGGGCGGTGCGGTGATCTGGACATCGGCCCCGAAGTCCGACAGCTGCAGCGTGTAGGTCGCGTCGTCCCCGGCGGTGAAGAACGGCCCGGTCAGCTCGACCCGGCGCAGCTGCCCGCTGTCGGTGGCGATGGACAGCCGGGCCTGCACCGGCCGGCTGGGGTCCTTGCTGGTGAGCGCCTGCGCAACGAGGTCGCCGGGCAGGTCGGCGGTCACCTCGCGGACCACCTCGCCGTCCACCCGCTTCTCCTCCCCCAGCTTCACGTTCTCGGCGGAGGTGAGCAGCGGGGAGATACCGGTGTCGGGGTCGAGCAGGGCGCCGGGGTCACCGACGCCGAACTGTGCCGGGTCCACGACGGTGAAGCCCTGCGCGAAGGGCAGCTGGGCGTAGACCGTGCCGTCGACGGAGACCACGTCGACGTCGATCGCCGAGCCGACCGCCTGCACGCTGAGCGTGCCGGAGAAGGAGGCCGGCCGGGCCAGGTCGCCCTCACCACCGACCAGCACGGTGCCGGTGGCCGGTGCGCCCTCGCTGTCGAGCAGGAAGTGCACGCTGGGGGTGTCGTCCAGGGTGGTCCGGGCCCGGCCCAGCAGGTCGGCGGCGGACTCCTCGGGCTCGCTGCTGCAGGCCGACAGCGCGGGTCCGGCGAGGACGGCGATCACCCCGAGGGCCAGCAGTGCGATGCCGCGGCGGCGATGCCGCATGGTGCCCTCCCCGTCACCGGGCGGGCGCCCGGCGTACCGGGCCGGACAGTAGCGCGGCGGCGTTCTCAGGCCCGTGAAGCGAGCCGCCGCTCGATCTTCGCCGCGACGGTGGGCTGGTCCTTGACCGGCAGGTACGCCAGCGCCGGGGCGAGTTCGGGCAGCTTCGACTTCTGCGTGGTGGTCGCCCGGAACACCAGCCCGGTCGTCACCCCGTGGTCGGGGCGGTGGACCACGCGCACCTCGTCGCCGGCGCCGATCTCGCCGGGCGTGAGGACCCGCAGGTAGGCACCGCTCGCGCCGTGCGCGGTGAACCGCTTGACCAGCTGGTCGACGCCCCAGAAGCGGGCGAAGTTGGCGCACGGGATGCGGGGCGCGGTCACCTGGAACACCGCCGTCCCGACCTGCCAGCGCTCACCGAGAACGGCGCCGGTGAGGTCCAGGCCCGTCGTCCGCAGGTTCTCACCGAACCGGCCGGGGGGCAGCTCGAGGTCGAGCTCCGCGGCCCACCAGTCGGCGTCCTCCTGCGCGTAGGCGTAGACCGCCTGGCCCTCGCCGCCGTGGTACTTGCGGTTGACCTGGACGTCGCCGTCCAGACCGAGCTCGCCGACGGCGACGATGCCTTCGACCGGCTTCTTGTCGATGCCGCTGCGGTTGGGCCGGCGGTCGGGCAGCGGCAGGAGCTCCGCCCCGGAGACGCAGACCGCCTCGACCCGCCCGCTCACTTCTTCGAAGCGGTGGACTCGTTGGTGGAAAGCGCGGCCACGAACGCCTCCTGGGGCACCTCGACGCGGCCGACCATCTTCATCCGCTTCTTGCCCTCCTTCTGCTTCTCCAGCAGCTTGCGCTTGCGGGTGATGTCACCGCCGTAGCACTTGGCCAGCACGTCCTTGCGGATGGCGCGGACCG
>JAOPUQ010000071.1 GCA_025963425.1 Modestobacter sp.
GCGGCGTGGGCAGCGTGCAGGGCGGCGGCCAGACCGTGACCGCCGCCGCCTATCCGGGGCTGGCCGGCGGCGACCCGGCGCAGCGGACGACGGTCGCGCTCACCGGGCCGACCCAGCCGGTGGTCACCCCCGCCGGCGGCAGCCCGGCCGCGCTGACCACGGTGCCAGGCCTGGGCGCGGTCACCTCCGCGCTCGGCGGCACCACCGTGGAGATCCCCGGCCAGTTCGCTGCCTTCGACAGCGCCGCGCTCGAGGCGGGGACCGACGTGGTCGGGGCCGCGACCGCGACGCTGGCCGTCTCCTCGCCCAGTGGGACGGCGACGCTGTTCGCCAAGCTCTACGACGTCGCGCCCGACGGCACCATGACCCTGCCCTCCGGGCTGGTGGCCCCGCTGCGGCTGACCGGGCTGTCCACCGACCCGAGCGCGCCCACCGCGGTGCCGGTCACGCTGCCGGGCATCGTGCACCGCTTCGAGGCCGGGCACACGATGCGGCTGGTGGTCTCCTCGACCGACCAGGCGTTCGCCCTGCCGTCGACCGCCGCCGTCTACACGGTGGGGCTGGCCGCCGGTGAGACGGCGATCGCCGTCCCGCAGGCGCCGGGCACCGTGGCCGGCACCGGCGGCTCGGCGCGCTGGTGGTGGCTGCTCGGCGTCCTGGTCGTGCTGGGCCTGCTCGGCTGGCTGACCGCCGTGCTGTGGGGGCGGCGCCGGGACCGCAGGCTGTCGGTCGTCGAGCCCGACGGTGAGGACGTTCCGCTGCGCTTCCAGGGCGTCACCAAGGCCTACAAGGACGGTTTCGTCGCCGTCCGGGACCTGTCGTTCGAGGTCCGCCGCGGCCAGGTGCTCGGACTGCTCGGGCCCAACGGCGCGGGCAAGACCACCTCGCTGCGCATGCTGATGGGGCTCATCCGACCCACCGAGGGCCGGATCTCGGTCTTCGGGCACGCCGCGCGGCCGGGAGCGCCGGTGCTGTCCCGGCTCGGCTCGTTCGTCGAGGGCACCGGCCTGCAGCCACACCTGTCCGGGCGGGACAACCTGACCCTGTACTGGGCGGCCACCGGCCGCCCGCCGGCCGACGCCCACCTGGACGAGGCGATCGAGGTCGCGGGCCTCGGGACGGCGATCGACAAGCGGGTGCGCAGCTACAGCCAGGGCATGCGCCAGCGGGTCGCCATCGCCCAGGCCATGCTCGGGCTGCCCGACCTGCTGGTCCTCGACGAGCCGACCAATGGGCTGGACCCGCCGCAGATCCACGCGATGCGCGAGGTGCTCCGGTCCTACGCCCAGAGCGGCCGCACGGTCATCGTCTCCAGCCACCTGCTGTCGGAGATCGAGCAGACCTGCAGCCACGTCGTCGTGATGGCGAAGGGGCAGAAGATCGTCCAGGGCACCGTCGAGGAGATCGTCGGGACCGGCGGTGCGGTGCTCGTGGGCCTGGCCGACGAGGCCGACACCGACCGCGCGGCCGCGCTGCTGGCCGGGCTGCCCGGGGCCGGGCCGGTCGACCGCACCGAGGAGGGCCTGGTCGTCGACCTCGGCCCGACCGGGCGGGCCGATGCGCTGTCCGCGCTGGTCGCCGCCGGCATCGGGGTGGACCAGCTGACCCCACGGCGCCGGCTGGAGGACGCGTTCCTGTCGCTGGTGGAGGAGTCATGAGCACTGCCGAGAGCGCAGCAATGGCGATGTCCCCGCCGCGGGGCGTGCAGGCGACGGGGGCGGCGGCCGGCTACCGGCCCGGGCGCACCCTGCGGCTGGGCGTCGAGCTGCGCCGGCAGTTCAAGCGGCGCCGCACGCTGGGCGTCTTCGCGGCGATGGTCGCGCTGCCGCTGGTGCTCATCGCGGCGCTGCAGCTGGGCGCCTCGGAGGACGCCGCGCAGAACAGCCGGGTCAACCTGGTCGACGTCGCGACCGCCGGCGGGCTGAACTTCACCCTGTTCGTGCTGTTCGCCGCCACGAGCTTCTTCCTGGTCGTGGTCTTCGCGCTGTTCTTCGGCGACACCGTGGCCAGCGAGGCCCAGTGGGGGTCGCTGCGCTACGCGCTGGCCACGCCGATCCCGCGGATGCGGCTGCTGCGGCAGAAGTGGTACGCCGCGCTGGTGCTGTCGGTCAGCGCCCTGGTCACCGTCGCCGTCGTCTCGGTGGTGGCCGGCGGCATCGCCTTCGGCTTCGGTGACGTGCAGACCCCGGTCGGGCTGACGATCCCGCAGGGCAGCGGGCTGCTGCGGCTGGCCGGGATCATCGGCTACCTCGCCGTCCACCTGCTCGTCGTCGGCACGCTGGCCATCTGGCTGTCCACGGTCACCGATGCGCCGCTGGCCGCGGTCGGCGGGGCGATCTTCACGATGTTCGTCTTCGCGATCCTCGACCAGGTCGAGCAGCTGGGCAGCCTGCGGGACTGGTTCCCGACCGCGGGGGAGTTCGCCTGGACCGACCTGCTGCAGACGCCGGTGGACTCCGGCGACCTGTTCCGCGGAGTGGTGCAGTCGCTGGTCTACGCGGCGGTGTTCACCGCGCTGGCCTTCCGGCACTTCGCCCGGCGCGACGTCACCGCCTGACGGCCCCCTCCGGGCGTGCCCTGAGCCTGCGAAGGGCTCGGGGAGGGGGTCCTTCCTCAGAGGCTGGCGAGCACGGCCTGTGCCCAGCCCGAGCCCATCGGCTCGTCGGTCACCGTCGCGTTGGGGACGGCGGTGAGCAGCTCGGCCATCCCCGGGACGGCGGCACCGTTGGCGGTGACCCAGAGCCGGCCGACCGCCGGGGCCATCTCCAGGTCGCTGACGCTGTCCCCGATCGCCACCGCGTCGGCCGGGGACAGGCCGCGGCGGGCGAGGTCCCAGGTGATGGCCGCGCCCTTGGAGATCCCCCGCGGCATCAGGTGGTAGACCCGGGGCGGCAGGGCCTCGGGGGCCAGCGTCATCCGCTTGGTGGCCGGCACCGCGCCGTTGTCCTTGAGGGTCAGCCAGCCCCACCCCCGCGCGGCCAGCCACGCGTCGACGGCGGCGGCGTCGACCCGGCCGCGCAGCAGGGCGTCGGCGGAGTGGGTGACGTGCCAGGGCTCGTGCCACTCCAGCCGGCCGGGATGGGCGGCGATCAGCGCATCGACGACGCCCAGCTCGGCCATCACCGACATCGGCGTGCGGCCGGCGTGCTCGGCGGGCAGGTCGCCGGTGAGCAGGTGGGTCTCCCGGCCGCCGGCCCAGCTCACCAGCGAGCCCAGCTCGGCGATCGACCCGTCGGCGGCGAAGATCCGGGCAGCCTCGACCAGCTGGTCGTGGGTACGCCCGCTGACCAGCACCAACGGGATGCCGGCGCGGTGCAGCTCCAGCAGCGCGGTGGCCGGAGAGGCGGTCAACGCCCGGTCCGCGGTGTGCCAGAAGGAGCCGCGCGGGCCGACCATGGTCCCGTCGAGGTCGGTGTAGACGATGCCGGTGGACACCCGCCCATCCTGGCCGGTCCCGGCCAGAGCCCCCCGCCCCGGGTACAGTCTCCGACGTTCCACTCATCCAGAGGGGCAGAGGGACACGGCCCGATGAAGCCCCGGCAACCGCCATCCGCACTCCTGCGGACGGAAGGTGCCAATTCCGTCCCGCGCGGCTCGACGGCCCGGCGCGGGGAAGA
>JAOPUQ010000082.1 GCA_025963425.1 Modestobacter sp.
CGAGCCCTACTGGGAGGCCGTCCGCCGGGTGTACGCGCCCTTCGAGTCCGGGCTGCCGGCGCCGACCGGGCGGGTCTACACCCACGAGATCCCCGGCGGGCAGCTGTCCAACCTTCGGCAGCAGGCCCTCGCGCTGGGCCTGGGCCAGCGGTTCGAGGAGGTCGAGGCGATGTACGCCGCCGCCGACCGGCTGCTCGGCCGGCTGGTCAAGGTCACCCCCTCGTCGAAGGTGGTCGGTGACCTGGCCCTGCAGCTGGTGGGCGCCGGGGTCGCCGTGCAGGACTTCGCCGCCGACCCGGCCCGCTACGACCTGCCCGACTCGGTGGTCGGCTTCCTGCGCGGCGAGCTGGGCGACCCGCCCGGCGGCTGGCCGGAGCCCTTCCGCACCCGGGCGCTGGAGGGGCGCCGTCCGGCCGAGCCGCCGGCCGAGCTGTCCGAGGACGACGTCCGCGAGCTCGCCGAGGCGCCGCGCCGCACCCTCAACCGGCTGCTGTTCCCCGGGCCCACCCGGGAGTTCGAGGCCCACCGGGAGGCCTACGGCGACACCAGCGTGCTGCCCAGCAAGGAGTTCCTCTACGGGCTCCGGCAGAACGTGGAGCACGCGGTGGACCTGGAGCCCGGCGTCCGGCTGCTGATCGGGGTGGAGGCGATCGCCGACGCCGACGAGCGCGGCATGCGCACCGTGATGTGCACGCTCAACGGCCAGCTGCGGCCGGTGTCGGTGCGGGACCGTTCCGTCTCGGCCGAGGTGAAGGCGGCGGAGAAGGCCGACCGCGGTGACCCCGGTCAGGTCGCCGCCCCGTTCGCCGGCGTGGTCACCCTGTCGGTGGCCGAGGGCGACGCGGTGGATGCGGGCCAGCAGATCGCCAGCATCGAGGCGATGAAGATGGAGGCGGGCATCACCGCACCGCAGGCCGGCACCGTGTCCCGGGTGGCCATCGACGGGGTCGCACAGGTCGAGGGCGGTGACCTGCTGGTGGTGCTGGGGTGAGTGCCCCGGCCCGCTCGGCCACCCGCTCGGGTTCCGGGCACCTGGCGGCCCAGCTCTCGGGCCCGGTGCGCCGGTTCATGCGCACCGAGGCGGCCAGCGCCGGCCTGCTCGTCGTCGGCACCCTGGCGGCGCTGGCCTGGGCGAACTCCCCGTGGGGCGGGTCCTACGACCGGCTCTGGCAGACCGAGTTCGCCCTGCGGCTGGGCTCGTGGGGCATCGCCGAGGACCTGCGGCACTGGGTCAACGACGGCCTGATGGTGTTCTTCTTCTTCCTCGTCGGGATGGAGGTGCGCCGGGAGCTGCAGATGGGGGAGCTCACCCAGCGCAGCCGGCTGTCGGTGCCCACCCTCGCCGCCCTCGGCGGCCTGGTGCTGCCCGTGCTCGTCTACCTGGCGTTCAACGCCGGCGGTCCCGGCGGCCACGGCTGGGGCATCCCGATGGCCACCGACACCGCCTTCCTGCTCGGCGCCCTCGCGCTGGTGGGCCCGCGGTGCCCCACGCAGCTGCGGGTCTTCCTGCTCTCGCTGTCGGTGGTCGACGACATCGGCGCGCTGACGGCGATCGCGGTCTTCTACTCCGAGGACGTCGACCTGCTGGCCCTGGGCATCGCCGCGGTGTGCGTGCTGGCTTTCTACCTGCTGACCCGGCTCCAGGTGTGGCGCGGGCCGTTCTACTTCGCCGTCGGCACGGTGATGTGGCTGGCGATGAACGCCTCCGGGGTCAGCGCCACCATCGGCGGGGTGGTCCTGGGCCTGCTGGTCAGCGCCTACCCGCCGCGGCGGGAGGCCGTGGAGTCCGCCGGCACGCTGGCCCGGGCGTTCCGGCAGTCGCCGCAGCCGTCGCTGGCCCGGCAGGCCAAGCTCTCCGTCGAGCGGGCCATCTCGCCCAACGAGCGGATCGGCGCGCTGCTGGTGCCGTGGAGCGGCTACGTCGTCGTCCCGGTGTTCGCCCTGGCCAACGCCGGGGTCCACTTCAGCACCGACCTGCTCGACCGCGCCCTGACCTCGCCGATCACCATCGGCGTCTTCCTCGCCCTCGTCGTCGGCAAGCTGCTCGGCGTCGGGACGGCGGCCACCGCCGCGGTGCGGCTGGGCCTGGGCGCGCTGCCCCCCGGGGTGACGCTGGGCAGCGTGTGGGGCGGGGCGGCGCTGTCCGGTCTGGGCTTCACCGTCTCGCTGTTCGTCACCGACCTGGCCTTCGAGGACCCGGAGCTGCGGGAGGAGGCGCGGGTCGGCATCCTCGCCGCCGCCGTGACCGCCGCGCTGCTGGGCATGCTCTGGTTCCGGGTGCTGGGCCGGCGCGGACCGGCCACGCCGTCGATGCGGGCCCGCCGACTGGACCCGCCGGTCGACCCCGCGCGGGACCACGTCCGGGGACCGGTGGACGCGCCGCTCACGCTGGTCGAGTACGGCGGCCTGGAGTGCCCGTTCTGCGGGCGGGCGACCGGCGTGGTGGAGGAGCTGCGGCACCGCTTCGACTACGACCTGCGCTACGTCTTCCGGCACCTGCCGCTGCCCGAGGGGCACCCGCACGGCGAGCTGGCCGCCGAGGCGACCGAGGCCGCCGGCGCGCAGGGCGCCTTCTGGGCGATGCACGACCGGCTGTTCGCCCACCAGGACGAGCTGGAGGCCGAGCACCTGCTCGACCACGCGGCCGCCCTCGGCCTGGACCTGGGCCGCTTCGCCCGGGCCCTGGGGGACGGGACGTACGCCCAGCGGGTGCGCGACGACGTCGCCGCCGCCGAGGCCAGCGGGGTGAGTGGCACCCCCACCTTCTTCGTCAACGGCGAGCGCCACGACGGCCCCACCGCCACCGACGCGCTGGCCGCGGCGCTGCTGGCCACCGATCCCCGCGGCCCCGACCGGGTGCTGCTCCCGCCCGCCTCGGCGGAGCCGGTCCGGGCCGCGCGCACCGTCTCCCCGCTGGCGGTGCTGCCCGGTGTCGAAGGACGGGAGGAGACCCCGGACGACGGCGCCTCCCCGCGGCTGTCCGACGAGCACCTGGCCGCACTGCGCCGGGTGGGCCGCCGGCTGACCACGAGCGCCGGGCAGGTCCTGCTGCGCACCGGGGCCGAGCAGTTCGACTTCTTCGTCGTGCTGGAGGGGACCGTCGCCGTCCTCGAGGGCTCCCTGGACGGGCCGCACCCGACCGCGCGGGTGGTCGCGGTCAACGGCCCGGGCCGCTTCCTGGGCGGGCTGAACATGCTGGCCGGCCAGCGGCCGGTGCGGTCGCTGGTGGTGCAGCAGCCGGGCGCGGTGCTGCTGGTGACCCTGGACCGGCTGCGCGAGCTGATGGCCCGCAACCGCGACCTGGCCGACACGATCACCCGCTCGTTCCTGCTCCGCCGGGCGATCCTGATCGGCCAGGCCAGTGGCCTGCGGGTGGTCGGTGACCGGCGGTGGCCGGCCAGCGCCCAGCTGCGGGACCTGCTGGAGGAAGCCGGCATCGACCACCAGTGGCTGGACCCCGCCGACGACCCCGCCGCCCGCTCGCTGCTGGCCGAGGCCCGACCGGACGACGCCGACCGGTCCGGCGGTGCCGGCGGCGGAACGCAGCCGCTGGTGCTCGGCCCCGACGGCCGGGTGCTGGTGGAGCCCACCCGGCAGGAGCTGCTGGCGCTCGCGGGCGCGCCGCGGCCGGACCTGACGACGTCCTGAGGCGGCCGCGGACCGGCCCGGGATCTGTAGCCTCGACGGTGATGTCCAGTAGTGGATCCGAGGCCCCGGCGCGCCCGCGGAGGGCGTGGGTGTCCCGCCTGCTCACCGGGGCGCTGACCCTGGTCCTCGGCTTCGCCGCGACCGTGCAGATCCGGGAGACCCGGGACCCCGAGGGGTACACGGGGGCGACCCAGGAGGATCTCGTGGAGATCCTGGACTCGCAGAAGTCCGAGGAGGACAGCCTCCGGCAGCAGATCACCGAGGCCCAGCAGGCCGTCGACACCCTGGGGCGCAGCGATGCCGACTCCGGGCGGGCGCTCACCCAGGCGCAGCAGCAGGCCGCCGCCATCGCCCTGCTCAACGGATCGGTCCCGGCCAGCGGGCCGGGGGTGCGGGTGACCATCGACGACCCGCAGGGGACGGTGCCCCCGAGCATGCTGCTCAGTGCGGTCGAGGAGCTGCGCGGCGCCGGCGCCGAGGCGGTCGAGGTCAACGGCGTGCGGGTGGTGGCCTCGAGCTACGTGGTCGGCTCGGCCGGTGACGTCGAGGTCGACGGCAAGCGGCTGACCAGCCCCTACGTGCTGCTGGCCATCGGGCCGACCGACGACCTGGCGGCCGCCCTCACCGCCTCGGGCTCGCTGGTCAGCGACGTGTCCCGGGCCGGGGGGTCGGCCCGCGTCGACGGGCTCGAGCGGGTCGAGGTGTCGGCGGTCGTCGCGCCCTGAGCGCGGGTCAGGCCGACCAGGTCCGGTCGGCCGGGCGCCGGTGGCCGATGGTGTGCGGGACGAAGAAGGACAGGTCGTCGGTGATCAGCCCGTCGGACTCCCGGATGCCCAGCCCGGCGGCATCGCCGTCGACCACCCAGGTGCCCAGCACCGGGTGGTGGGGCCCGTCCGGGCCGGCGAAGTCGGGCAGCTCGCACAGCTGCTGCACGACCCAGCCCTCCGCCCCGTAGCGGCCACCGCGGCCGGCCAGCACCTCACCGCCGGGGGCGACGAGCTCGACGTTGTTGCCCTCCCGGCCCAGCAGCGGCTTGCGGGCGAAGCCGGTGGCCTGCAGCTCCGCGGCGCGCGGGTCGTCGGCGAAGTAGGCCGGCAACAGCAGCCGGGAGATGACCGGGTCGTGCTCGTAGCGCTGCCACAGCAGCGGCAGCAGCCCCTTGTTCGACCACAGCATCTTCCACACCGGCTCGATCCACGTCGTCCCGCCCGGCCGGCGCAGATCGGCCAGCACGGACGGCCCGTAGGGGTCGTCGAGCAGCCACTCCCACGGGTAGAGCTTGAAGACGACCTCGATCCGCTGGCCCTGCGGGTCGTAGAACCGGGCATCACCGGTGTCCAGGCCGATCTGCTCGGTGGTGATCACGACGGCTTCGTAGCCGGCCCGGGTGACGCAGTCGGCCATGTAGGCCACGGTCATCCAGTCCTCGCCGGAGGTGTCGCCCTCGGTCCAGGCCAGGTGGACCCGCGGTTTGTGCCCGTGCTCGGACTGCCAGCGGGTGAGGTTGCGCTGCCAGGCGGCGACCAGCCGGTCGTCGAGCTGGTTCCACTGGTCGGTGCCCTGACCGGTCTCCAGGTGCCAGGACCACTGGACGACGGCGGCCTCGACCAGCGAGGTCGGGGTGTCGGCGTTGAACTCCAGCAGCCGGGGGGCGCCCTCGCCGTCCCAGCGGAGGTCGAAGCGGCCGTAGATGCTCGGCGGCTCGTCCTCCCAGGTGGCCCGCATCAGGTCGCGGGCATCGCGCGGGACGTGCATCCGGTCCAGCAGCCGGTCGTCGGCGAGGGCGGCGTCGCCTGCCTCCACGCACGCGGCGAACAGCTGGTCGGTGGCATCGGCCAGCCGGTCGACCTCCTCGGCGCTGAAGTCGTAGAAGACGTCCTCCCGCCAATAGGAGCGGACGTCCCCGCCCGGGACCGTCGTCTTGTTGTAGACCAGCCCCTGGGATTCGATCTCGGCCTCCCAGCCGAGCCGGGCCTTGCCGTACAGGCGCCTCACGAACCGCCGCTCCCGCCGCCGGACCCGAGACCGCCGGAGATGCGGGTGCCGGAGGACACCGTGCCGGTGCGGGGCAGCCCGTTGCGGGAGCGGGCCGAGCTGTCGGAGGGGTTCACCCGGGTGGCCGCGCCGGTGTACTGCGCCGGGATGCGCTGGCCGACGGAGTAGCGGTTGCCACCGAAGCCGCCCAGCAGGAAGAAGAAGGGCAGGCCACCGACGAAGCCGCCGTTGCGCTCGGCCTCCTTGCACTGGTCGTCGTCCACGACCTGGTCCTGCTCGTCCACGCAGTAGACCTCGCGGGCCTCGTTGTCGTTCTCGTTGTTGCCGGCGTCGCCGGCACCGCAGGCGCTGAGGAAGCCCATGGCCGCACCGGTCAGGGTGACCGTGCCGACCGCGGCACGCACCCGATTGCCCCTCGTCACCGTGCTCATGGACCCGTCTCCCTGCGCCGATCGTCGCCCGACCCGACACATGCTGTCGGACGCGGCGCGCGCCTGCGCACCCGGCTCTCCGCACAGTGTCGGCCCAGCCATGGCCGGGTGCCGCCACAGCGGCGCCGGACGTGGTCTCCCGTGCCCGCCCCGGCCACCACGCACCACCTTCGACCGCGGAACCGGGCGTTCGCGCACACCGATGAGTTCGGGCGGCCGGCCGGGTCTGGTGGAGTGACGGGACGCAGACCGCGACCCGCAGGTGCCGGCACCGCCGGACCGAGCAGAGGAGCCCCCCGTGCGCATGATCTTCGTCAACCTGCCGGTCACCGACCTGGACCGGGCGAAGGCCTTCTACGAGGCGCTGGGCTTCACGAACAACCCGCAGTTCACCGACGAGAACGCCGCGGCCATGGTGATCGAGGAGAACATCGTGGTCATGCTGCTGACCCGCCGGCGCTTCGCCGACTTCGTCCCCGGGCGGGTCGGCGACCCGGCGGAGGCCACCGCGGTGCTGAACGCGATCTCTGCCGGCAGCAGGGAGGAGGTCGACGCGCTGCTGGCCACGGCGCTGGCGGCCGGTGGCAAGCCGTGGATGCCTGCCCAGGACCACGGGTTCATGTACGGCACCAGCTTCACCGACCCCGACGGCAACGTCTGGGAGACGCTGTGGATGGACCCCTCCGTTCCGCAGTGATCGCCGGCGCCAGCAGTCGGTGCGGGTCGGTAGGGGCCGTGGCGTCGCCGGGGCGGCTGCCGATCAACCGGCGCGAGGTGCCGTTCGTCGCGGTGTTCCGGACTGTGGCCGTGAGGCCCCTGCCGGAGGCGGCGATGAGCGGACTCCCCGGACGGGGCTCAGAAGAACTGCGTGAGGGCGAAGAGCACCACCGCGGCCGCGAAGACACCGGCCGGGACGGCGAGCGGCTCCTTGCGCCGGACCGCACTGGCGGCGGTGAAGGCGGGCAGCACCGCGACCAGCACGATGTTCGCGTAGTAGAAGAGTGCCAGGATCACCAGCGCCAGGACGACGGTCACCAGGCTCAGTGCGTTGCGCTTGAGCCAGGTGGCCGGCGGCGCCGGTTGCTGCGGGCCGGCGCCGGGGTACGCGCCGACGGCTCCCCACTGCTGCGACCGCGCTCCCCACGGCTGCGCGGGGGCAGGCTGCGCGCCCCAGGCGGGCGAGGCCGGTGCAGCGGCCGGCTGCAGGTGCTCGGTCCACGTGACGCCGTCCCACCACCGGGCGTTGCTGCTCCCGGCCGGGTCGGGGTACCAGCCGGCGGCGGGTGTCGTCACGGTGCTCCTCGGATGCGCGGGGCCGGGCGGGGATGCCGGCCGGCCGAGCTGCAACCTAGAGCAGCCGGACCGGGACTCCGGGCACCGCCGCGCGGGCAGGCGCCCGCGGTCAGCGCAGCGGGATGTCCCGCCCGTGCTCCTCCGGCGGCCGCGGGCCGAACAGCCGGCGGTCGGCCGCCGGAATCTGCACGTCGTTGATGCTGGCCTCGCGGCGGCTCATCAGCCCATGCGCGTCGAACTCCCACAGTTCGTTGCCGTAGCTGCGCCACCAATGGCCGTCGGCGTCGTGCCACTCGTACTGGAAGCGGACCGCGATCCGGTCGTCGTCGGCCGCCCACAGCGACTTGCGCAGCACATAGTCCAGTTCGCGCTCCCACTTGGCCGTCAGGAACGCGACGATCTCCGCCCGGCCGGTGAGGAAGGTGTCCCGGTTCCGCCAGCGCGAGTCCTCGGTGTAGGCCAGCGACACCCGCTCGGGGTCGCGGCTGTTCCACGCGTCCTCGGCCGCCTGCACCTTCTGCGCCGCGGTCTCCGGCGTGAAGGGTGGCAGCGGCGGCCGGTCGCTCACGACGGCTCCTCGCGGGCGCTCGTCGCTCGCGTTCGCGACGCTGCTGCGCCCATCCGTGAGCTCGCGAGCTCGCTCACGACAGGGCCGCCTCGATGGCGGTGCGCACCTCGGGGGCGTCGGGGTCGGTGCGCGGGCGGAACCGCCCGAGCACCGCGCCGTCCGACCCGACCAGGAACTTCTCGAAGTTCCACTGCACGTCCCCGGCCTCACCCGCGGGGTCCGGGGTCTCCCGCAGCCGCTGGAACAGCGGGTCCGCGTCCTCGCCGTTGACCTCCAGTTTCTCGGTCATCGGGAAGGTGACGCCGTAGGTCGTGGAGCAGAAGCCCTCGATCTCCTCGGCGGTGCCCGGCTCCTGCTCGGCGAACTGGTTGCACGGGACGCCGAGCACGGTGAACCCGCGCTCCGAGTACTCCCGGTGCAGCGCCTCCAGCTGCGTGTACTGCGGGGTCAGCCCGCAGCGGCTGGCGACGTTGACCACCAGCGCGACGCGACCGCCGATCAGGGAGCCCAGCGTGGTCGACTCCCCCTGCAGGGTGGTCACGGGCAGGTCCAGCAGGTCGCTCATGGCAGCTCCTCCGGGGAACGGGGTGATTGCGGCCCTCAACCGCCCAGCCCGGGAGGCTGTTCCCCCAGACCGGAGAGGTCGTCGGGGACGTCGACGGCCTGGGACCGCAGCGCCTCCAGCGGCACGATCTCCAGCGCGCGGACGTTGGTCGCGGCCAGCACGACGCCGGCCGGGACGCCGGCCTGGAAGGCCTGCAGCCAGCGCACCGCGACGACGCACCATCGGTCGCCGGGCGTCAGGCCCGGGAACCCGTACTCCGGCCGCGGGGTGCCCAGGTCGTTGCCCAGCTGGCGCTGCATGTCCAGGAACTCCGCCGACACCACCGTGCACACGGTGTGGCTGCCGCGGTCCTCCGGGCCGGTGCTGCAGTACCCGTCGCGGAAGAAGCCGGTCACCGGGTCGGTGCCGCATGGTTCCAGGGCTCCGCCGAGCACGTTGCGCTCACCGGGCACCGCGGGGTCGGTCACGCATCCTCCTCGGCGGCGCTCGTCGGTCGCGTGCCGACGGTGCTGGGCTGATCATGCCGTTCCGGCGGCGCGGCTGCCGGGCAGGATGGACCGCAGCCGGGCGTGCCGGCGACAGGGAGGGCTCGGATGCGGATCCTGCTCGTCTCCGGCAGCACGCGGAGCGGTTCGACCAACACCGCGGTGCTGACGACGGCGGCGGCGCTGGCCCCACCCGACGTCGAGGTCGGTCTGTACGCGGGCCTGTCGACCCTGCCCGCGTTCAACCCCGACGATGACTCCGACCCCCTGCCCGGGCCCGTGGCCCAGCTACGGGGCGAACTGGACCGCTGTGACGCGGTGCTGTTCAGCACGCCGGAGTACGCCGGAGCGCTGCCGGGCAGCCTCAAGAACCTGCTCGACTGGACCGTCGGCGGCCCGCAGATGCAGGGCCTGCCCATGGGCTGGGTCAACGTCTCCTCGGTCGCCGCGCCCACCGGCGGCAGCGGCGCGCACACCGAGCTGGCCACCGTCCTGGGCTACGTCGGGGCCGCGGTGGTCGAGGCTGCCTGCGTCCGGGCGCCGATGACCCGCACCGCAGTCACGCCCGAGGGGACCGTCGCCGATGCCGAGGTCCGCCGGCAGCTCGCCACCGCGCTCGCCGCCCTGCGGGCGCACGTGCTGGGCTCCGTCGGCCCGGGGGAGTGATGCCCCTCCCGGGTGCGCTTTCGGTTGCGAGCAACAAAGCTGACGCCGTGACGGTACTGGTGACGGGCGCGTCGGGTTTCGTGGGCAAGAGGCTGGCGCGGGCCCTGGAGGACGCCGGTCACCCGGTGCGGGCCATGACCCGGCACCCGGACACGTACGCAGGCAGGGGGGAGCCGGTCGCCGGCGATGTCGGGGACGAGGCGTCTCTTCGCCGCGCGCTGGCGGGCTGCGAGGCCGCCTACTACCTCGTCCACTCGCTGGACTCGGCGGACTTCGAGGAGCGCGACGCGCAGGCCGCCCGCGCCTTCGGCCGGGCCGCCGCCGACGCCGGCGTGCGCCGCATCGTCTACCTGGGTGGGCTCGGCGAGGACTCCGACGACCTGTCCGCGCACCTGCGCAGCCGCCGCCAGGTCGAGGAGCTGCTGGGTGGGGCCGGCGTGCCGGTCACCGTGCTGCGTGCGGGGATCGTGGTGGGCCACGGTGGGGTCTCCTGGGAGATGACCCGGCAGCTCGTCGCGCACCTGCCGGCCATGGTCACCCCGCGCTGGGTGCACACCCGGACCCAGCCGATCGCCGTCGCCGACGTCGTCCGGTACCTCGTCGGGGTGCTCGAGGCGCCCGAGGCCGAGGGGCGGGTCTTCGAGGTGGGCGGGCCCGAGGTCCTGGAGTACGTGGAGATGCTCACCCGGGTCGCGGAGATCCAGGGCCGCCGGCTGTTCGTCGTCCCGGTGCCGTTGCTCAGCCCGCAGCTGTCCTCCCGCTGGCTGTCGCTGGTCACCGACGTCGACGTGCAGACCGGCCGGTCGCTGGTGGACTCGATGAGCAACGAGGTGGTGGTGCGGGACGACGGGATCCGCACCGTCGTCCCCTTCGAGCCGATGACCTACGACGAGGCGGTGCTCACCGCGCTCGGTGAGCGGGCCCGGGAGCGCCGCGAGGCGCGCGCCGGGAAGCGCGGCATCGGGCTGCGGCGGGTGCGGGCATGAGGCCGACGGCGCGGCTGCGGGCGAACGTGGCGCGCCGGCTGCCGTCCTGGCTGGTGGAGAAGGTGCCGC
The DNA here is from genome assembly GCA_025963425.1 of Modestobacter sp. Taxonomy (GTDB): domain Bacteria; phylum Actinomycetota; class Actinomycetes; order Mycobacteriales; family Geodermatophilaceae; genus Modestobacter. The sequence goes on from JAOPUQ010000082.1 coordinate 10,707, forward strand.
GGGACCACCGCGAGTCCGACGCCGCCTTCCGCCGTCGGCGGCGGGTGACCGCGGGCGTCTCCGTCGCCGGTGCCGGGCTGCTGGGCGTGTCGCTGTCGCAGAAGCCGGACTCGCCGGCGTTCTACGGGCTCACCCTCGGCGTGGCCGGCACCTGGGTGGCCGGCGGCCTGGCGTCCGGGCCGCTGCACCTGGGCTGGATGCGGTCCCCGGCGGACACCCTCGAGCGGCCGCTGCTCACCCCGCTCGCGCTGGGTGCGGGCTCCTTCGGCCTCTTCTACGGCGCCGCGCTGGTCGCCCGCCGCATCCCGGCTCTCGGGGCGGCGATCACCCGGGTGCTGCGCTACGCCCACCAGGGCTCCCTGCCGCTGGTGCTGACCACCACGCTGGCCAACGGCATCGCCGAGGAGGTCTTCTTCCGCGGAGCGCTCTACGCGGCTGTCGGGACGCGGCATCCGGTGCTGAAGTCCACGGCGGTCTACGCGCTGGCGACCACCTCGACCCGCAACCCCGCGCTGGTGCTCGCCTCGGTGGCGATGGGCCTGCTGTTCGGGCTGCAGCGCCGGGCCACCGGCGGGATCCAGGCCCCGGTGCTCACCCACCTCACCTGGTCGGTGCTCATGTTGCGGTACCTGCCGCCGCTGTTCGCCGACCACCCCTCGATCGACGACCCGCGCTCCCCGCAGCAGGGCTGAGCCAGGCACTGCACCCGGGCGGAGGCTAGGAGGTGGCGAGGTGAGCGCGACCGGTACCTGCGCCGCTGCGGCGCTGCGCCGCCTCCGCCAGTTTCGGCGCCGCAACCAGCTGGACCGCATGACGGACGGCGATCGCATCGCTTCCCGGCGCGATGTCGGCCAGCACGGAGATGGCTGTCACCTCCAGGTGCCGGGCAAGGAGGAAGGCAGATTCCGCGCCATCGGTTCCCAGCACCGCGGCCAGCAACTGCTGATGCTCGCGATGCCGACCGGCCGGCGCCTCGGGGCGCGAGGAGTGGTACGCGTTGAGGTAGCGCTCGCTGAGCTCCGTGAAACTCACGATCGTGCGACAAGCGCGAGCGCCCACCCGACTGACGAGAACTTCGTGGAAGTGCTGGTGCGCTCGGTTCCAGGCGGGCAGGTCGTGCGCCTGGCCTGCGGACAGCATCCGCGCCAGGGTGGCTCGCGCATCGTCGGCCTCCTCGGCCGTGAGACGGCCTGTGGTCAGCCGGACGCCGAAACCTTCGAGGGCGATCCGTGACCCGTAGATCTGGTCCAGCTCGTTGACGTCGAGTTCTGTGACCCGCCCTCGCTGATTGGGCTCAGCGACGATGAGGCCCTCTTCCTGGAGCATCCGGAAGGCTTCCCGCAGGGGCGTGCGACTCACCCGGAACAGCCGGGCCAGCTCGGCCTGCTTCAGCTCTGTTCCCGGCGGGAGCGTCCCCGTCGTGATCAGGTGCCGGAGATGCTGGTGAACCTGGACGCTCGTCTGACGGGGGTCGGATATCGCTGGTCGAGGATTGTCGATCAACAGATCGGCGACAGACATGCGTCCCTCTTCTCTCCCATGACAGCCGGGCCTGGCTTCTCGGGACGGGTGACAGCCCCGCCCGCCCCGGGTCGTGCCCGCGGCGATCACCGCCGTGGCCGAACCGGTACGTCGGGCTCCCCTCACCCCAAGGCTCGAGCTGGTGAGCGGAACCATCCTGCTCCTCGGCGACCGCAGCTGCCCGTCTCGCTCCGCGGTCGACACTGACTCACAGGTCAGCCGCAGTGTCGCCAGATTGATCATGTAGTGCATACAGTTACTGCCTGAAACGAACTCAGTGGCGAACCTACAGGGTGCGCTACGGGTCGAGCGGCCCGGCGCGGCCCGTGTCGCCGGCGGCGCCCGCAGCGGAGTGGCCACGCTGCCCGCCACTCCCACTGAACTGGGCGTTTGTTACAGGCAAGGCTCGATTGTTGCGGGCAGGCTACGGTCGGCCCACCGCGTGAGCCGGGAGTTACGGTCGCGCAACGTCCGGGATGAAGCTCTTGACAGCCGCCGGTCAGCTGCTCAAAGTGTGCACACCTTGATGTGGGACATCAGCTCCCCAGACCAGATGGTGGTGCTCTGCATGGTTCAGCCAGTGACAGCGTCCAGAGGGACACCTGAACGCAGGGCGCCCCTCGACGTCTCGTACACCGACGACCCGCGGGTCGTGAAGGAAGCGGCAACCGAGGACTACTCCACCCACGTGATGCCCCGCTCGTGGCGTAGTGGCCGACTGTCCCTGGCCATGGCCTGGGGCTCCATGGTCAGCGCGATGTTCTGGGTCTACATGGGTGCACTGACCGCCGCCGCGGCCGGCACCGTGAACGCGGTCATCGGGCTCGTGCTGACCTGCTTCGTCTACGGCGGGATGAACTTCGTGCTGACGAAGTACGCCGCCCGCACCGGCCTGACGGTCGCGCTGATCTCCCGCCGGCTCTTCGGCTACGTGGGCTCGATCCTCGCGCCGCTGATCTTCGCCGCGACCACCATCTACTACAGCGTCTTCGAGGGCTCGATCGTCGCCCACGCGCTGGAGAGCTACTTCGGGGGCGGCGACATCCGACTCTGGTACGCGCTGGTGGTCCTCTACAGCATCCCGCTGATCGCCGGCGGCGTGCGCACCTGGATGGATCGGCTCAACGGCGCGCTCCTGCCCTTCTACATAGTCGGCATGATCGCCCTGGTCGTCTGGGCGAGCTTCGAGAACGGCGCGAGCCTCAGTGTCCCGAACCCGGGCCTGGAACTGGCTGCCCCCGGCTGGGTGTGGACCTTCACCGTCTACATGGGCGTCTACATCCTGATGATGTACACCGTCGACTTCGCGCGCTTCAGCAAGCCCGAGGACGCCGAATTCCACGCCAAGGTCACCTTCGGCCCGCCCTTCTACCTGCTCACCTACCTGGGGAACGGCCTGATCGGCATGTTCCTGGCGGCGACCGTGCCGGGTGTGCTGGGTGACGTGGGGATCACCGAGACCGGCATCGTCTCGGGCATCATCGGCACGATGGGTGTCCTGGGGCTCCTGCTGATCTTCATCAGCCAGACCCGCATCAACACCGCGAACCTCTACCTGGCCTCGACCAACCTGGAGGCGTTCGGCTCCCGGGTGCTCAAGGTGCAGCTGCCCCGCTTCACCTGGGCCATCGTGTGCGGCGCCCTGGTGTACCTGATCATGCTGACCGACGTCCTGTCCTACATCCTCAGGGCACTGAACTGGCAGGGCGTGTTCGTGGTCGCCTGGGTTGCGATCGCCCTGGTGCACATCGCGGTGACCCGCAAGGACACGGGGACGCCGGAGTTCCGGCCCGGCCGCCTCAAGGCCGCTACGCCGGCGGTCGCCGTCTGGATCGTCGCTTCGGTGATCGGCATCTACCTCGTCGAAGGCGGCGGCACCGTCGGGGCCACCTGGTCGGCGCCGGTCACGTTCGTCCTGGCCGCGGTCGGCTACCTGGCCGTCGCCAAGTACGACGTGGTGCTCCGGCGCGGGGACGACCCGCGCGACGAGGTCGACGACGTCTGGGTGGCCCGCATCAAGTGCCACGTCTGCGAGAAGTCCTACACCGCGCTGGAGATGGACCGCGACCCGAGCCACGAGGAGCGCGCGGCCATCTGCTCGGGCTGCGCATCCGCCAGCCCGCACCTCCACCGCGCCGCGGTGGCGGAGGCAAAGGCTGCTTCCACGCACTGACCCGCCGTGCGTGTTCGCACCGGCACCACCCACCGAGGAGATGGAGGAACGCAGAGATGCGGCGCCTGCTCTGTGACCTGTCCGAGGTGCCCGACGGGCAGCTCAAGTCCATCGAGCTCGAGGGGCTGCCCGAGCTGGCGGTCGCCAATGTCGAGGGGACGTTCCACGTCTTCGAGGCGACGTGCAGCCATGGCGCGTCCTCGCTGGGCGAGGGCCGGCTGCTCGGCTGTGAGGTCGAGTGCGTGCTCCACAAGGGCCGCTTCGACGTGACCACCGGCAAGGCCACTCGTCGTCCGTCCAAGAAGCCGATCGCGGTCTACGCGTCGGTGGTCGAGGACGGCCGGCTGTTCCTCGCCGACGACGCTGAGGTGGCCCCCGTGCCCGCCGACACCGTCGACGCCGCCAGCAGGTGAGCAAGGCCGCGGGCGGGGCCGGACCGGCCCCGCCCGCGGACCCACCACCACCGGGCGGCCCCACCAAGACGATCAGCAGTCAGCACCGAGAGCACGAAACGACAGAGGAGGACGTCATGACCGATCTCGACGACCGGGCACTCGAGGCCCTGGCCGCGGACCTCGATGCCGCGCCGGACCCCCACCGGTGGAACAACAAGTACCCGGAGCTCGGCAATGGCCCGATCTCCACCGACCGCTTCATCGACCCGGCCTTCTACGAGCGGGAGCGGAAGGAGGTGTTCGCGAAGTCGTGGATCAACGTCGGTTCGGCGCACGACTTCACCGGCCCCAACTCGTTCTTCGTGCGGGACATCAAGATCCTCGGTGTCTCGCTCCTGGTCGTGAAGGACGCGGACGGCAAGGTGCAGGCCTTCCACAACGTCTGCTCCCACCGCGGCAACAAGCTCATCTGGGAGAACCGGGGCGCCTGCCCCAAGCTCTTCGCCTGCCGCTTCCACGGCTGGGGCTACGCCGCCGACGGTGCGCTGAAGGAGGTGCCGGACGGCGAGGTCTTCCACTTCGACAAGGAGGACTGGGGCCTGGTGCCGGTCCGCACCGAGAGCTGGAACGGCTTCGTGTTCGTCAACCTGGACGAGAACGGCACCGAGGGCCTCCTCGAGCACCTCGGTCCGCTGGCCGAGAGCCTGGCGGGCTTCCCGTTCGACAAGCTGACCCTGCAGTACCGGTACGACGTCAGCGAGCGGGCGAACTGGAAGGTCGCGCTGGACGCCCAGAACGAGATCTACCACGTCCCGATGCTGGCCCCGCTGCACCGCTTCCTGGCCGGCGGCGCGTTCTCCAGCAACGACGAGGGCTACACCCGGCTGTACGACTTCGAGCGGCTGGGTCGCCACTCGGTCTACTTCTCCGACTCCGACGCTGACTTCCAGGAGACCCGGACCGGCACGATCAACGGCGGAGTCTCCCCGTCCTACAACGCGCCGAAGCTGCCGCTGAAGGTGCCCTTCGCCTTCCACGTGCTCTTCCCGAACATGGTCCTCGCCTTCTTCGGCAACTCGATGTTCACCTACAACATCTGGCCCGAGGCCGTGAACCAGACGACCTGGGAGATCCGGCTGCACTACCAAGAGCCGACCAACCTGGCCGAGCGCGTGATCAACGAGCAGGCCAAGTGCCGTTTCCGTGACCTCCTCTGCGAGGACGCCATCGGCCACGAGGCCCTGCAGATCGGCCTCGAGTCGCGTGCCCGCGACGCCTTCGTCCTGGGCGACCAGGAGATCCAGATCCGCGCCTTCCACAAGAACCTGGACGAGTACATGGAGCGTGCCGACAATGCCTGAGACCAGCACCGTCGCCCTGCCCGCCGGCTTCGAGGACCTCGCCCGTTTCACGCCCTGGGCCCTGCGCACGGAGGCCGAGCGGATCGAGGCCCGGCTCAGCACCCCGTACCAGGAGTCGATGGAGTTCTACCGCGGCATGGTCGGGGAGATGGAGCGGATCATGAGCTACCTCCTGACCGTCCCGGTCGGCGCCGCCACCGCTGAGGACGAGACGCTCATGTACATGACGTTCAGCCTCTGCGAGGTCGCCAACGCCGTCGAGATCTACGGGGAGAGCGAGATCCCGGACGGCGCGAACCTGCGCCTGTTCACCTCCGTGCTCGAGAAGCCCGGTGCCTGAGCAGCGGGTCGCGTTCGTCACGGGCGGCGGATCGGGCATCGGCCGGGCCAGCGCGGTCGCGCTGGCCGGGCAGGGCCTGGCCGTCGTGGTCACGGATGCGAACGCCGACGCGGCCAAGGCGACCCTCGACCTGGTGACCGCCGCCGGCGGTACGGGCGAAGCCGTGGCGGTCGACGTCACCAGCGAGACCGAGGTCACCGAGGCGGTGCAGTTGGCGGTGCGGCTCTTCGGCCGGCTCGACGCCGCGGTGAACAGTGCCGGGATCCAGGGTGACCTCGCCCCGGCCGTGGACTGCTCGCTCGCCAACTGGGACCGGACGATCGCGGTGAACCTGACCGGGACCTTCCTGTCCCTGCGTGCCGAGATCGCCGCGATGCTGCCCGGCGGTGGTGGATCGATCGTCAACCTGTCCTCGAACTTCGGGCTGGTCGGCAAGAAGCGGATCCCGGCCTACAACGCGAGCAAGCACGGCGTCATCGGGCTGACCAAGTCCGCGGCGATGGACTATGCCGAGGCCGGCATCCGGGTGAACGCGGTCTGTCCCGGGCCGACCCGGACCCCGATGCTCGACGTGATCGCCCAGGACGCCGGCGGCCAGGGTGACGCCATGCTCCGCGAGGTCGAGGAGAGCGTCCCGATGGGCCGGATGGGCACCGCCGAGGAGGTGGCCGCGGCCATCGCCTGGCTCTGCTCGGACGCCGCCGCCTTCGTGACCGGGACCGCCCTGCCGGTCGACGGCGGGTTCGTCGTCGGTCGCTGATCGACCCCGCTGCCGGGTGGCGACCCGCTGCCTGCCGCCACCCGGCAGCGGACCCAGCCCCGCCTGCACAGGCACACGTACACGCACCCACGTGAGGAACCACCCATGCGCTCGGACACCGCTCCCGACCCGACCGGAACCGACGACCTGCAGCTGGTCGTCCGGCAGCTCTCCCGGTGCGCCGACGGCGTCGTCTCGCTCGTGCTCGCCGACCCCTCCGGTCGGGACCTGCCCGCCTGGGAGCCCGGTGCGCACGTCGACGTCTGCATGCCGGGTGTGACGCGCCAGTACTCCCTCTGCGGCGACCCGGCGGAGCGCGGCAGCTACCGGCTCGGCGTCCTGCTGGAGCCGAAGAGCCGCGGCGGCTCGCGGTTCATCCACGAGCAGCTGTGCGCGGAGCAGACGCTCACCGTGCACCCGCCGCGCAACCACTTCGCCCTCGTCGACGCGGAGGAGTACCTCTTCGTCGCCGGCGGTATCGGGATCACCCCGCTGCTGCCGATGATCGCCTCGGCCGAGCGCCGGAACCGGCCGTGGCGGCTGGTCTACGGCGGGCGCCAGCGCTCCTCGATGGCCTTCGTCGACGAGCTGGCCGCCTACGGGGACCGGGTCGTCATCCGCCCGCAGGATGAGTACGGCCTGCTGCCGCTCGACGAGATCCTCGCCGTGACCTCGACCACGCACGTCTACTGCTGCGGGCCCGAGCCCCTGGTGGCCGCGGTGGAGGAGCGCTGGGCGGGGCCGGCGGGCACGCTGCACGTGGAGCGTTTCGCCGCGCGGGCACTGCCCGAGGCGGGTGAGCAGGAAGCCTTCGAGGTGCACTGCCGGGACTCCGACGTCACCGTGACCGTCCAGGCGGGCCAGAGCATGCTCGACGCCCTGCTCGACGCCGGTGTCGACATGAACTTCGACTGCCGTGAGGGCACCTGCGGCTCGTGCGAGCTGGAGGTCCTCGAGGGCCAGCCGCTGCACCTGGACTCGATCCTGGCCCCCGGGGAGCGGGAGGCGGCTGAGATCGTCTTCCCGTGCGTCTCCCGGGCCCGCAGCCAGCGGCTGGTGGTCGACGCCTGAGGAGCCGCGCCCGCCGGGGCGCCGCTCGCACCATGAGCTCGGCCGTGGACCCGACGTCCGCGACCGGTACACCCTGCCCAGCAGGTGGAACACCCACGGGCGCGGCCATCGGCCGCGCCGCTACAACGAGGAGACCGACATGATCCGCCACGTTTTCGCCTGGCGCGTTGCCGAGGGCCACGACGCCGACAAGGTCGTCGCGATCCTGAACACGCTCCCGGAGGCGCTCCCCGTCATCAAGGGATGGTCGATCGGTCAGCACCAGGGCGACCCGGGCGACAACGGCGCTCCGTGGGACGGCGCCCTCATCACCGACTTCGACACGTGGGAGGGGCTGGCGCAGTACTCCGTCGACCCGTTCCACCTCGACGTCGTCGAGCAGCTCATGCCGATGTTCGCCGACCGCGCGGTCGTGGACTACGAGATCGAGAACGCCTGACATGGGCGACCGCGCCGACATCAAGGTCGGTACGAGCCCGCAGGGCCCCGATGACCAGCTCGGGGCCCTCAACAAGATGACCGCCGCCTCCTCGGCCGCAGTGCTCGCGCGGGCCGACGGCTCGAAGGTCTACGACCTGAGCATCGACTACTTCGTGGGCATGCCGAGTTTCCAGGCCGCGGGAGACCCCAGCTACCAGATCTACATGTCGCACACGCCGCAGGGCACCGTCGTGGACAACCTGAACGGCGTCGGCAGCGAGATCAACCGGAACGTCTGCTACTCCGGCGATGTCATCTTCATGTACACCCACACGGGTACGCACATCGACTCCCTGAACCACTTCGGGGTGGACGGCAAGATCTACAACGGGTTCACCGCCGACGAGCACCTGGGCAGCCGGCACTGGATGCGCGGAGGCGCCGAGACGATCCCGCCGCTGGTCACCCGCGGTGTGCTGATCGACATCGCGGACCTCAAGGGCGTGGAATGCCTGCCCCCGTCCTACGCGATCACCGTCGAGGACTGCCAGGCGGCGCTCGAGAAGGCCGGCCTGACCCTCCAGGAGGGGGACGTCCCCTTCATCCGGACCGGCCGGATGGCCTACTGGCCCGACGGCTCCAAGGTGCTGGGCAACCCGCCCGGACTGGGGCTGGAAGCAGCCCGCTGGCTCACCGGGCAGGGCATCGTCGCGGTGGCGGCCGACCAGGAGTGCGTCGAGGTCGGCCCGTCCCAGCACGAGGACAACTGGCTGCCCGGGCACTGTCACTTCCTGGCCGAGTCCGGCGTCCCGATGATCGAGCTGGTGAACCTGGAAGAGCTGGCTCGCGACGGCGTCCACGAGTTCTGCCTGATCGCCGCCCCCATCCGGCTCCGGGGGGCCACGGGTGCGCCGCTGCGCCCCCTGGCCATGGCACTGCGGAACTGATCGAACCAGCGCGGGTGCCGTCCTGCCCTCCCGGCGGGAGGGCAGGACGGCACCCGCCGCTGCCGGCACAGGAGAAGGGACCAGTCATGAGCGTGGGCCAGACCGCAACGGAGAGCTCCCGCAGCGCGCCATGCGGGGACTCCAGCTACCGGATCCGCGTGAACGTCGTCCAGGTGGCCTACGGCGACAGCGAGCCGGTGGCCGACCGGGTCGAGCGGGTCGCGGCGCTGGTGCGCGGCATGACCGACGCCGACCTGATCGTGCTTCCGGAGCTCTGGGCGCACGGCGGCTTCGCCGCCGACCGCTGGACCGAGCGTGCCGAGGGGCTCGAGGGCCCCGTGGTGCGGGCCATGTCCGCCGCTGCGCGGGAGGCCGGGGCGGTGCTCCACGCCGGCTCGATCATCGAGCGCAAGGCGCCCGGCGCCATGTCGGAGCCGGGCTCGCGGGGACTGTGGAACACCTCGCTGGTGTTCGGCCCCGACGGCGGACTCCGCGCCACGTACCGGAAGATCCACCGGTTCGGCTTCGGGGACGGTGAACCGCGCCTGCTGGACGCGGGTACGGACATCGTCACCACGCCGCTGACCGCCGCCGACGGGCGGGATCTCGCCACGCTCGGTCTGGCCACCTGCTACGACCTGCGCTTTCCCGAGATGTTCCGCGCCCTGCTCGACGCCGGCAGCGACGTCGTCGTCGTCCCCGCCGCCTGGCCGGCGCCGCGGGTCGAACACTGGGAGCTGCTCGGGCGTGCCCGCGCGCTGGAGAACCAGGCGTTCCTCATCCAGTGCAACACCGCGGGACAGCACAGCGGCATGACCATGGGCGGGCGCAGCCAGATCGTCTCGCCCAACGGCGTGGTGCTGGCCCAGGCCGGTACCGGGCAGGAGGTGTTGACCGCGCAGATCGACCTGCGGGAGGTCGACCACCACCGCCGGTCCTTCCCGGTCCTCGGCGACCGCCGCCTCGGGGCGCCGGTCGTGGACGACGTGCCGGCATGACCTCTCCCGAATTCCCGGTGGCGCCCGACCTGCTGCAGAACGCCTCGCCGGGGACGGTGACCGTGTGGTCCGACATCGGCTGCCCGTGGGCCTCGCTGGCCCTGCACACCCTGCACGACCGCGCGGCCGGGCGCGGGCAGGAGCTGCTGTTCGATCACCGGGCCTTTCCGCTCGAGCTGTTCAACCGCCGTGGCACCCCCAAGCTCATCGTCGACGGGGAGGTCGTCGCGATCGCCGGGCTCCGTCCCGAGCTGGGCTGGCGGCCGTGGACCGAGCCGGACTCGACGTACCCGGTCACCACGCTGCCTCCCATGGAGGCGGTTCAGGCAGCGAAGGACCCGGTCGTCGGTGGCCTGATCGGCAGCGATGAACTGGACGGCGCCCTGCGCCGGGCCTTCTACGCGGAAGGACGCTGCATCAGCGTGCACAGCGTCATCCTCGACGTGGCGGAGGGTTGCAGCCACGTCGATGCCGCCGCGTTGGCTGACGCCCTCGCCCGGGGAGCGGGGCGGCGAGAGGTCTACGACCAATGGGCGGTCGCCCGCGGCCGGGAGGTGCAGGGGAGTCCGCATCTCTTCGCCGCCGGAGGCACCGCACTGCACAACCCCGGCGTGGTCTATCACTGGACGGAGCCCCCGCCCCTGGGCTTCCCGCGGCTGGACGAGTACGACCATCAGTGGGCCGACCACCTGCTGGATCACCTGTAGGCGCGGGCGCCGGCCTGCCACCGCCGGGCGTGGCGTGGCAGGGTGCGAGCGTGAGCGCCGCCGAGCCCGCCGAACCCCAGGTCCTCTGGTGCCCCACACCCGAATCGATCGCGGCCTCCCAGCTCGGCCGGTTCGCCGCCTGGGTCGCCGAGCGACGGGGGCTGGACTTCGGCAGCCCGCCGGACTACGACGCCATCTGGCGCTGGTCGGTCGAGCACCTCGACCAGTTCTGGGCCGACGTCGCGACCTGGACCGACGTGCTGCCCGACGTCCCCGACGACCGGGTGCTCACCCGCCGCGACATGCCCGGCGCCGAGTGGTTCCCCGGAACGACGCTCAACTACGCCCAGCAGGCGCTGCGGTACGCCACCGAGGAGCACCCAGCGCTCATCGTGGCCGACGAGGACACCGCGCCGGTCGAGGTCTCCTGGGCGACGCTGGGCGGTCAGGTGGGGGCCTTCGCCGCCACGCTGCGACGCCTGGGCGTGCAGCGCGGTGACCGGGTCGCCGGCTACCTGCCCAACGTGCCCGAGGCGGTGGTCGCCTTCCTGGGTGCTGCCTCGATCGGCGCGGTCTGGTCCTCCTGTGCGCCCGACTTCGGCACCCGGAGCGTGCTGGACCGCTTCGCGCAGATCGAGCCGGTGGTGCTCGTGGCCGTGGACGGCTACCGGTGGGGCGGCAGGTCCTACGACCGCCGGGACGTCGTCGCCGAGCTGCGGGCCGCCCTGCCCAGCGTGCGGACGACGATCGTCGTCCCGCGGCTGCGGCCGGACGAACCGCTCGACGGCGCTGAGCCCGATGCCGTGCTGCGCTGGGCCGATGCCGTCGCCGAGCCGCAGGAACCGGTGTTCGAGCCGCTGCCCTTCGACCATCCGCTGTGGATCGTCTACTCCTCGGGCACCACGGGGCTGCCGAAGGGGATCGTGCACGGGCACGGCGGCGTGGTGCTCGAGCAGCGCAAGCAGATCGGCCTGCACCTCGACGTCGGCCCCGGCGACCGGCTGTTCTGGTACGCCTCCACCGCCTGGATCATGTGGAACATCGCCACCTCGGCGCTGCTGGCCTGCGCCACGCTGGTGGTCTACGACGGCGCCCCGACGTACCCGGCGGTCGACGCGCAGTTCGCCCTTGCCGCGCGCACCCGGATGACCTACCTGGGCACCAGCCCCGGCTACCTCGGTGCCTGCGAGAAGGCCGGCGTGCGGCCGGGGGAGGACCACGACCTCTCCGCGCTGCGCGCGATCGGCGTCACCGGCGCACCGCTGCCGGCCAGCACGTTCCACTGGGTCTACGACGCCGTCGCGCCCGAGGTGTTCCTGGGTTCGCTGTCCGGCGGCACCGACATCGCCACCGGGTTCATCGGCAGCTCGCCGTTGCTGCCGGTCACCGCCGGGGAGCTGCAGCGCCCGATGCTCGGGGTGGCCGCGGCCTCCTGGGACGAGGACGGCCACCCCGTGGTCGGCGAGCTGGGCGAGCTGGTGGTCACCGCGCCGATGCCCTCGATGCCGTTGTACTTCTGGAACGACCCCGACGGCGTCCGTTACCGGGAGGCCTACTTCGACCCGTGGCCCGGCGTCTGGCGGCACGGCGACTGGCTGGAGGTCACCGAGCGCGGCACCTGCCTGATCACGGGCCGGTCGGACTCCACGCTGAACCGCGGCGGGGTCCGGATGGGGACGGCGGACGTCTACGCGGCGGTGGAGGCCATCCCGGCCGTCGTCGACTGTGTCGTCCTCGGCGTCGAACAGCGGGACGGCGGCTACTGGATGCCGCTGTTCGTGCAGCTGGCGCCGGGCGCCGAGCTGACCGCCGAGCTGACCGCCGAGATCAAGGCCGCGATCCGGACGAACGCCAGCCCCCGGCACGTGCCCGACGAGATCACGGTGGTGCCCGGGGTGCCGCACACCCGCACCGGCAAACGGCTGGAGGTGCCGCTCAAGCGGCTGTTCCAGGGCGTTCCGCCGGAGAAGGCGCTCAACCTGGGCGCGGTGGACGACGCCGCGGTGGTCGAGCACTACGTCGCCCTGGCCCGCGAGCGCAGCCGGACGACCGGCCCATGACGACCGGGTCCGAGGGCGGCGGGCACGGTGCGTCCGGGTCGGCGGACGCCGGCCGCGTGCGCGAGGTGGCACGGGCGACCAACGCCGTCGTCACCTGGATCGACCCGCCGCTGCCGCATGCCGCCGACGGGCCACTGGCCGGCGTCCGGGTCGGCCTGAAGGACAACATCGACACCGCCGGCGTGCGCACCAGCTGCGGCTCGGCGTTCTTCGCCGACCGGGTGCCGGACACCGACGCCGTGGTGGTGTCCCGGCTGGCCGACGCGGGCGCGGAGATGGTGGCCAAGCTGGCGATGTCCGAGTTCGCGGTCGGGCTGACCACGCAGAACTCCGCGTCCGGCCCCTGCCGGAACCCCTGGGACCTCGACCGGGTGCCCGGGGGGTCCAGCGGCGGCTCGGCTGCCGCGGTGGCGGCCGGCCTGGTGGACCTTGCGCTGGGCACCGACACCGGCGGTTCGGTCCGCCTGCCGGCCGCCGCCTGCGGGGTCACCGCGCTGCGGCCGGGTGAGGGCACCGTGTCCTCCGTCGGCACCTTCCCGGTCTGCGAGCTCGTCGACACCGTCGGGCCGCTGGCCCGGTCCGTGCCGCTGGTCGCCCGGGCCTTCGCCGTCCTGGCCGGCCGGCCGGTCCGCGAACCGGTGCCCACCGTGCCGCGGCGGATCGGCCTGCCGGAGCTGTGGTTCGACGGCCTGGACGCCGGGGTCGCCGAGGTGGTCGCGGCCGCCGGCCAGGTGTTCGCCGCCGCCGGGGCCGAGCTGGTGCCCGTCCAGGTCGCCGGGATCGGGGCGGCGCAGGACGTCCTCTACACGATCGTCTACCTCGAGCTGCTCGAGCTGCACCGCGACCGGCTGGCCGACCCGGGGCGCTTCCAGCCCGACACGCTCGCCCGCATCCACCTCGGGGAAGGGCTCACCGAGGGCCACCGGGACGAGGCGCTGGCCATCCGGACCGAGTACCAGCAGGGGCTGGACGAGCTGTTCGCCGACGTCGACGTGCTGCTCACCCCGACCCTTCCGGTCGACGTCCCCCTGGCCGTGGGGGTCGATGACGTCCTGACCACCACCCGCCGGCTGGGGCAGTGCGCCGCGCCCTGGTCGCTGCACGCCGGCCCGACGCTGGCGCTGCCGGTGGGCCGGCACCCGGTCTCCGGGATGCCCGTGGGCGCCCAGCTCACCGCCGCCGTCGGCGGGGAGGACCTGCTGCTCGACGCCGGGGCCTGGTTCCAGGAGTGCACCGTCTGGCACAACGAGGTGCCACCCTGCTCGGTGGACTGAACCGGTCCCTCCCGCCGCGCTGCGGCCGCTGCTCGTCGCCGTCCCGGGAGCTCCCGGTGGCTCAGCGGTGCTCGTCGTCGTCGACCCCCGCGCCGCGGGCGACCGCCTCCTGCCACTCCGCCAGCGACCGGCGGTACCGCGCCCACTCCGCGGCGAGCGACGTGCCCGCGTCGTCCATCCAGTGGGTGACCCGGGGCAGCTCCTCCGGAGGCAGCAGCTCCCAGGCGGCCGCCAGCTGCGGCAGCCACCAGCGGCCCTGCTCGTCGGGGCGGACCACCTCCCGCCGGCACGGCCGGGAGTCGCCCCGGGGGCCGCCGAACTCGATCACCAGCGCGTCGCCGTCCCAGGCCACCCGAGGCATCACGTACCCCCAGGCGCGGTCCCGGGTCCCGGCGGTGCGGCCGGCCCAGTAGTCGTCGATCGCCTCCCGCAGCCCCTGTACCGCGCGCCGCGTCGTCCACCAGACCAGGTTGGGCCGGCCGTCCTCGCGACCGTCCTCCAGCCGGACCGGCACCCCCTGGAACCCGACCGCGTAGCTGCGCGGGCCGCCGGGCCGGTGCGGGAGGTCGCGCATCCAGTCGCAGGACACCACGAAGGGCCGGCCGGTGGGCGGGCGGGGCCGCTCGGTTCCGCGCCGGCCCCGCGCCCCCCGCCCCGCGTGCAGGGCCCGCCCGGCGTCGGCCGGCGCCGTCCCGGCGTCGAGGTGGTGCACGGTGCCGGCCCGCTCGCCCGCGGGGAGGACGTGCCAGGGCAGCCCACGCACCTGGGGCACCTCGTACAGCCCGTCCGCCGGCGTGCTCCGGGACAGCTCCCGCTCACCCAGCAGGACGACGAGGTCGTCGCCGTCCCACCGCAGCCGGGGGAGCCCGAGCGCGGCCGGGTCGTCGGTGCGCCGGTGGGCGGCCATGTAGTCCGCCACCACGGCGGTCAGGACGGCGCGGGTGGTGGCCCAGCGGACCTTGTCCCCGCCGGGCACCGACCGCCCCTCGTAGGCCGTGCGGTGCCAGCCGTCGTCCTCCTGCTGCCACTCGGCGGAGTACAGATGGCACTCGCCGGGCTCGAGGTCCTCGGCCGGCTGACCCCGCAGCTCACGCTCGTAGCCGGCCAGCGGGTCGCCGGTGCCGGCGAGCCGCTGCTCGGTGCGGCGTACCGCCGCGGCGTACCGGGTGACGGTCTTCTCCAGGAGCGGGTCGCCGGGGCGCTCGGCGAGGTGCCGCAGCGCCAGCTCCAGGCTCTCCCGGTAGAGCCGCAGCACGTCCGCCGACAGCGGACCGGCGGCCAGCGCGGCGGCCAGTCGCTCCTGCTGCTCCTCCCTCTGGCGCACCTGCCGTTCCAGCAGCTCCGTCTCGGCCCGCAGCCGGTCCAGCTCCGCCGCCCGCCGGTCCAGCTCCGCCACCTGCCGCACCCGGTCGGCCTGCTGCCGCCGCTGCACGGCCGCCGCCTGGTTCAGGTCATCGGCCAGGCGCACGAACGCCTCCGGTCCGCCCTCGCCCACGACCAGCGGCCCCGAGTCGAGCGTGCGGTGCTCCAGCCGGACCGCCGCGGCCACCCCGGCGCGGGTCACCACGGCCGCGCCGCGCGCGCCGACCGTGGGGGCGAGCTCGGCGCGGTGGACCGACTCCACGCCCGGATTGGCCCGCCGGACCGCATCGAGCAGCCAGGAGCGGTACTCGACCGACGCCGCGCCGCGCAGCCCTCCCGTCCAGTACGCGACCCCCGCGAGCAGGACCGCGACGACGGTCAGGCCCACGGCGGCCGGCGCCGGCCCCGAGGTGGCGCACCGGACGGCGCCCGCCGCGGCCGCCGCGCACGCGATCACCAGCACCTGCGTGAGCGGCGCCGAGTACAGCCAGGTCCGGCTGTCCCGGCGCACCCCACGCAGCGACGCGTCTCCAGTGGGCACCAGGTCCTCCTCCGACCTCTCCGGTGTTGAGTGGATCACCTGAGGGTGCGCCGCGCAGCGGGTTACCGGACAGTAGGTGTGTTCCGGACCGACGAGCCCCAGGAGCGCCCGACGATGACGTCGACCGCCAGCCAGCCTGCCGAGACCGACCCGACCGGTGCTCCCGACGACGGGACGTGGCTGCCCGAGCCGCCCGCGCTGCACTCGCCGTGGCACACGCCCGAGCGCGCCGCGCTGCAGGAGCAGGCCCGCCGGTTCGCGATGGACGAGGTGCTCCCGACGGCGAACGAGCTCGACCCGCAGAAGGGCGAGATCCCGCAGCGCCTGCTGGAGCGGCTGGGTGAGCTGGGCTACTTCGGCATCACCATCCCGGCCGAGGACGGCGGGCTGGGCCTGGGCGTCTTCGAATACTGCATGGTCAGCGAGGAGCTGGCCCGGGCCTGGATGAGCGTGGCGAGCATCCTGGCCCGGGCCCAGGGCATGGGAACCTCGGTGGCCGACGCCGGCCGGCGCCGCACGCTGCTCGGCCGCAGCGCCGCGGGCTCCTGGATCGGCGCGGTGGCCCTCTCGGAGCCCGACGCCGGCTCTGACCTGGCCAACGTGCAGACCCGGGCGGTGCGCGACGGCGACGAGTGGGTGGTCACCGGGCGCAAGCGGTGGTGCGGCAACGCCAAGGCCGCCGACTTCATCCAGGTGCTGGTCCGGGTGGCCGACCCGCAGCCGGGGGAGTCGCGGTCCCGCGGGCTGCGCAACCTGCTGCTCACCAAGGAGCGCGGGGCGTTCCCGGCGGGGCTGACCGGCTACCCGATCGACAAGGTCGGCTACCACGGCTTCCTGACCTGGGACCTCACCTTCGACGGGGTCCGCATCCCGGCCGGGGACCTGATCGTGGAGGCCGGCGACGACGGCGCCCAGGGGGACGGCGACTCCGGAGCGGGCTTCCGGGAGGCGCAGAAGTTCCTGAACACCGCGCGGGTGCACACCGCGGCCCGCGCCGTGGGGCTGGCCCGGGCCGCGGTCGAGGACTCGGTGCTCTACCTGCAGGAGCGTGAGCAGTTCGGCCACCCGATCGGCGACTTCCAGGCGCTGCGGTTCGCGCTGGCCGACATGGCCGCCGAGGTCGAGCAGGCCCGCGCCTTCTACCGCCAGGTCGCCCACCTGCTCGACGAGGGCGTGCCGTGCGAGAAGGAGGCGGCGATGGTGAAGCTGCAGGCCACCGAGATGGCCGTGCGGGTCACCAACCAGGCGATGCAGCTCCACGGCGGCAACGGCTACACCACCGAGCGCCAGGTCGAGCGGCACTGGCGCGACGCCCGGCTCACCACGATCTTCGAGGGCACCAGTGAGATCCAGAAGCGGATCATCAGCAACACGATGCTGCCGCGCAGCCCGCTGAGCTGACCCCGGGGGCTTGTCGGGCTCACGCCCGGAGGAACGGCGTCCGGGTGAGCCGGGGGAGCGCGGCGGCGAAGCAGCAGGACGGCGCCGGCGATCAGCGCCCGCCCACCGGCGGTGTAGGCCGCGAAGACCACCGGCGCGGCCAGCTCGACGCCGACCCCGGCCACCGAGGTGACCGTCGCGCGGGCCGGGCCGGTGATCGCCTCCTGCAGCCGGGTCTCGGCGACCACCAGCACCAGCAGCGCCCAGATCTCGCGGTCGTCGAGCTGGGTCAATCGGGGGGCATGGCGGGAAAGTGGTCCCGCCGGCCGGCGGACGCAGCCGGTGCGCGCGCCTCAGGACGGCGCGGGGGCCTCGCCGTCGCCGGTGTCGCCCGCCCGCGGGCCCCGGATGACCACCGTGGTGCCCTCCGGGCCCGGCCGGGCGGTGATGTCGGCGAAGGCGCTCATCAGCGTGGAGCCGCGCCCGCGGTCCATGCTCGGCACCCGTTCCCGCCACTGCCCGTAGTCCCGGACCGTGATCGTCACGATGCCCTCGAGGGCCTCGGCGGACACGTCGAAGAACGGCTCCGTCGGGTCCTGCGCGTGCTCGATGGCGTTGGTCGCCGCCTCGCAGGCCGCCAGCAGCAGGTCGTAGGCCTGGTCCTCGTCGAGCCCGGCCTCGGCCAGCATCCGGCGCAGCGCCCGGCGCAGCGCGGGGATCGTCTGGGCCGTGGAGGAGAACCGCCAGCGCTCCCGGACGGTGGGCACGGGATCGGCGGGCATCTCCGACGCCGCCGGTGGCGGGGGGAGCGAGTCCGGGGGCCGGCTGGCCGGGACCAGGGTCCGGACGTCAGCCGTCGCCGCGTGCGGGGAGGGGACCGGCCGACCTCGACCGGCGACCGGCGGCGAGCTCGGGGGGACGGCTCCGTGCCGGCCGGCCCGCTCGACCGCGACCCGCACCCGGGCGATCAGCTCGGCGGCCTGGAACGGCTTGGCCAGGTAGTCGTCGACCCCGGCCTCGAAGCCCTCCACGGCGGCCTCCTGACCGGCGCGCGCGGTCAGCATGATCACCGCGATGCCCGCGGTGGCCGGGTCCGCCCGCAGCCGGCGGAGCAGCTGGAAGCCGTCGACGCGCGGCATCATCACGTCGGTCACGACGACGTCGGGCCGGTGCTGGGTGATGCTCGCCAGCGCGTCCTCGCCGTTGGTCGCCGTCCGGACCGCCCAGATCGGCGACAGCAGCCGGATCAGGTAGGTCCGCATGTCGGCGTTGTCGTCGACGACCAGCACGGTGGTGCCGGTGTCGGCCGGCAGCAGCGGGTCCCCGTGCGGGGTGACGTCCTGCTCCCAGGCCTCGGCGGTGCCGAAGGCGGTCTGCGAGGGCGTCGCGGGGGCGGCGTCGACGGCATCCGCGCTGCCGAAGGGCATCGAGACGGTGAAGGTGCTGCCGGTGCCGGGCTCGCTGGCCACCGCGACGGTGCCGCCGTGCAGCCCGACCAGCTCACGCACCAGGGCCAGGCCGATGCCGGTCCCCTCCCGGTGGCGGGCCGCCGAGCCCGGGACCCGGTGGAAGCGGTCGAAGACCAGCGGCAGCTCCTCGGCGGGAATGCCGATGCCGGTGTCGGCGACGGTCAGCACGAACCGGTCGCCCTCGGACCGCACCGTCACCGCGATGCTGCCGACGAAGGTGTACTTCACCGCGTTGGACAGCAGGTTGAGGACCACCTTCTCCCACAGCCGCGGGTCGACGAAGGCCGGCCGGTCCAGCGGCGGGCAGTCGGCGCGCAGCTGCAGCCCGGCGCGC
>JAOPUQ010000030.1 GCA_025963425.1 Modestobacter sp.
TGAGGCCGGTGATCGGCTCACCCTCGGGGTCCTTGCGCACCTTGATCTCGCGGAAGGTCATCTCCAGGGCGTCGTAGACCATCAGCCGGCCGAGCAGCGTCTCGCCGATGCCGGTGATGAGCTTGACCGCCTCGGTGGCCTGGATGGCGCCGACGGTCGCGCACAGCACGCCCAGGACACCGCCCTCGGCGCAGGAGGGGACCATGCCGGGCGGCGGCGGGACCGGGTAGAGGTCGCGGTAGTTGGGCCCGTGCTCGTTCCAGAAGACCGACACCTGGCCGTCGAAGCGGTAGATCGAGCCCCACACGTACGGCTTGTCCAGCAGCACGCAGGCGTCGTTCACCAGGTAGCGGGTCGCGAAGTTGTCGGTGCCGTCGACGATCAGGTCGTACTGGCTGAAGATCTCCTCGACGTTCGAGCTGTCCAGCCGCGTCTCGTGCAGACGGACGTCGACCAGCGGGTTGATCTCCTTGATGGAGTCCCGCGCGCTCTCGGCCTTCGACCGGCCCACGTCGGACTGCCCGTGGATGATCTGGCGCTGCAGGTTGGACTCGTCGACGGTGTCGAACTCGACGATGCCCAGGGTGCCCACGCCGGCTGCGGCGAGGTACAGCAGGACGGGTGAACCGAGGCCACCGGCGCCGACGGCCAGCACCTTGGCGTTCTTCAGCCGCTTCTGCCCGTCCATCCCGACGTCGGGGATGATCAGGTGGCGGCTGTAGCGGCGGACCTCCTCGATGGAGAGGTCGGCGGCGGGCTCCACCAGCGGTGGCAACTGCACGGGGTGCTCCTTCGCGACTGCGGTTTCAGGCAGGACCGATCGGCTCTGCCGACGTCCTCTGCTCCGCAACAGCGTGACACGCCCGCATCTTCCCGCGCGCGGGAACCGGGTCGTTCGGCTATGCCGGAGCTCCCCGCAGGACGACGAAGTCGCCGTGGGTCCCGTAACCCAGGGCGTCCTCGTGCCAACTGCTGCCGTCGAAGGTGAGCAGCCACCGGGGCGCGCGCCGGCCGGACCCGGTCTCGACGACCATCGGGTGGGGGATGTTCGAGCCGTACTCCGCATCCAGGGTGCCGACCTGCCGCAGGTCGGTGTCGTAGACGAGGTGTTCACGGGCGTCCCCGTCGCTGGCCAGGACGTACCAGCGCCGCCCGAAGCGGTGCAGGAGCGTTCCCTCGGTCTGTGCCCGCGAAGTGTCGGCGCCGACCAGGCGGAGGTCCCGGTGGTACTCGGGGCCGTCGGCGACCGCCAGCGCCGGGTGGAAGGTGTAGCGCGGCTGGAAGGCCGTGCACTCGACGAAGGCCAGCAACCACCGTCCGTCGGCCCGGACCAGCGAGGGATCCCACGCGCTCGCAGACGTGGGCAGCTCGAGCCGCTCGGTGGTCAGCAGGTGCACGCCGTGCAGGACGTCCGCGGTGGTCACCACGTGCCGGACGTGGACCCCGCGGCGCATGTCGTGGTCGCCCCAGGACGAGACCAGGACGATCGACTGCCCGGTGTCCTCGTCGTGGACCACCTGGCCGGCGTGGTCGCCGAGCACCAGTCCGTCGCGCCGGCTGAACAGGGCACCGACCTGGACGAGGTCGGCGGGGTTGGCGAGGTCCAGGGTCCACACGCCCCAGTGCGCCTGCTGGAAGAAGCCCAGCCCGGCGCTGGTCATCGTCAGGTAGAGCTTCCCGTTGCGGACGAGCGGGCTGCCGTCGGGCCGCCGCACCACCTGCGGGTCACGGACACCCGCCGGCCCCGAGGTCCCGGCCCGCACCCGGCTGAGGCGGGTCGCGCCCTCCCCGGTCACGCCCCGGGCGTACCGGAGGGTGCTCAGCACCGCGGGGTCGCGGAGGTCCAGGCGAGCGCGGACGGCGTCGCGCTCGGTGAGCAGCGGCCGCCAGTCCCCGTCCACGCCAGCGCCCAGCACGGTCACCTGGTTCTCGTTGAGCACGAAGGCCAGCCGACCCGGGACCGGCAGTTCAGCAGGCGCGGAAGCCAGCACCGTGGTGCCGTCGGCGTCGGTCACCTCGAGCTCCACCCGGCGCTCGGCCGGGGTCCAGCGGGCCAGCAGGGACACCCCGTCACCGGCGAGACCGAGCGCCAGGCCCGCGCCCGGGTCGACCTGCGCGACGTCGGCGAGGACGGCGCAGAACGGGGCCGGCGGGCCGGGCTCCAGGAGTTCGAGCTCACCGGGCGGAACGGCCGTCGGGGCGCGGACGTCGTGCTGCACGAACGGCGAGAGCAGGGACCGCGGGCGGTGCCGGTGCACCTCCTCGAACCGCTGCCGAAGAGGACTCCCCCTGCGCCGTCCGAACATCCGGCGACCCTATCGGGGCTAGGGAAAGGGCCAGGCGTTCTTGGTGCAGCCCTGCAGGCCGAGGGTCTGCTGCTCCATCACCGGGGCGACCTGGCCCGCGCCGGGGCACGGCTCGTGGCCGTTGCCCAGCGCGTGCCCGACCTCATGGTTGACGACGTACTGGCGGTAGGTGGCGATGTCCCCGGCGTAGTCGGGAACGGCGGTCTCCCAGCGGGCCAGGTTGATGACGGCGCGCTCGCCGTACCGGCAGGAGGTGTAGCCGCCGGTGCCCACGCCGGGGCAGTAGGTCTCCATGGAGCCCGGGCTGACCAGGCTCACGCGGAAGTCGTAGGACCCGGCCGCAGCCTCGGCGGCGCCGACCCGCTGAAAGGACAACCGCCCGCCGTTGCCCCACGACCGGGGGTCGCCGAGAGTCCCCTCGACCGCGGCGGCGAACCCGGCGCCGTCGACGCCGATGCCGTCCTCGACCTCGACGACGAAGCGCTCCAGCGGACCGCTGCCCATCACCCCGGACGTCCCGTCGACGACGGAGACAGCACCCGCACCCTGCTCCACGAAGGTCGCGGCGCTGGGCACGACCGCCACCTCGGCGGTGGGCACGCCCTCCCCCTCGGCGACCGCCGGGCCGCTCGACGGGGCAGGTGGCGAGGTGGGGGGCGCCGCGGACTGCACCGCAGCGGCGGTGTCGGTGCGGCCGGCCGCTTCCTGCATGTTGGTCGCCGCGACGTCGACGAGCGCGACGAGGGTCGCGACGGTGAGCACCGGGATCGCGTACGCCCGCCAGCCGTACCGGAGGACGAAGCGCCGGACGCGGCCGATCGGGACACCGCGGTGCGCGCCGCGCCGTCCCCGGCCGACGGGGTCCCGGCGGGCGACCAGCGGCTGACCGGGGCGCGACGAGGCGCGCGGGTCGGCGGCTCGGTCCGGGCGGGTCACGCCGGCCAGGCTCTCACGGTGCGCCGCCACTCCCGGGCGCCTCGCCGCAGGCGGTGAGGTGTCGGACCATCCCGTCACACGCGCCCCGTCCGGCTCGCCCGCGACGTCCACCGACCCGCCCGGAACCGGGCCGGGCCGCTCAGACGCAGGCCGCGGCATCCGGCTCGGCCGGGCTGCCGACGCCGCCCGCGACGGCGTCCTCGGCGGTGACGGCGTCCTCGGCGAGCGCCAGCACCACCCGGGCGGTCGCCTCGGGCGACTCCAGCATGGCCAGGTGGCCCACCCCGGCCTGCACCTGCAGCCGGGCGTCGGGCAGGGCGGCGGCCAGCCGCGGCGCCAGCCGAGGGTCGACGAGCCGGTCCTGGTCGCCCCACACCACCAGCGAGGGCATCCGGACCGACCGCGTCATCCGCCAGGCGTTCGCCCGCCCGAACCGCAGGTAGGAGGTCATCATCCCGCGCAGGCTGCGGGTCAGGGCCTGCCCGGCCCAGGGCTGCCCGTCGCGCCGGCGCATCTCCTCGATCGCCTCCTCGAGTCGGGCCGCGGGGACGGCGTCCGGGTCGCCGAAGCACATCCGCACCAATCCGCGCACCCGCCGCTCGGGGCTCACCCCGGCCAGCCGCTTCTCCGCCAGCGCGGGCACCCCGGGGAGCAGCACGAGGGCGATCGCCCGGTCGAAGGCCGCCGGGACGCGGTAGACCGGCATGGCCGGGGAGATCAGCGTCAGGGTCGCGACCAGGTCGGGACGTCGGGCGGCGACCCACAGGCTGACCAGCCCGCCGAGGGAGTTGCCCAGCAGGTGCACCGGGCGGCCGTGGCCGGGACCGGGGCGGTCGACCACCCACTCGAGCAGGTCCACCACCGCCTGGACGTGCCGGGAGATGGAGTAGCCGCCCCGCGACGGCGGCTCGGACTCCCCGAAGCCGGGCAGGTCCAGGGCCCAGCCCTCGAACCGGACGGCCAGCAGGGCGGCGAGGTCGGTCCAGTTCGTCGAGGCCCCGCCCAGGCCGTGGACGTACAGCGCCCGCTCCACGGGGGCGTCACCCGCGACCGCGTCGACGGCCGGACGGTCCTCGGGACGGCGGCCGACCGGCCCCGCCCACGGGGTGTGGCGAACGAACACCGGGCCGCCGCTCAGCGGCACCTGCTCGCCGGGCCAGGGCGGCACCAGGGCTCCCGGTCGGGGCAGGGGCGTGGTGGACACGGGGGCGTCGAGCACCACGACGACGGTAGTCGCACCGCGCAGAGGGGGCCGCCGGGGCAGCGCGCCGGTAGAGTCGCTGCGCCATGCACCCCAGCCGACCCGTACCCACGCCGCCGGCCAAGAGTCGTACGGCGCGGCTGCCCCGCGGCGCCCGACGCCAGCAGCTGCTGCGCGCCGCACAGGACGTCTTCGTCGCCCAGGGCTTCCACGCCGCCGCGATGGACGACATCGCCGATCGCGCCGGGGTGAGCAAACCGGTCCTCTACCAGCACTTCCCCGGCAAGCGGGAGCTCTACCTCGCTCTGCTGGAGCAGCAGGTCGGCGAGCTGACCGACCGGGTGCGCGAGGCGATGGCCGGCACGGAGGACAACCGGGAGCGGGTCGACGGCGCGGTGGGCGCCTACTTCGACTTCATCGACGCCGACGGCGAGGCCTTCCGGCTGGTCTTCGAGTCCGACCTGCGCAACGACGCCGAGGTGCGGCAGGTCGTCGACCACGGTGCGCGCGAGTGCATCGAGGCGATCGCCGCGGTCATCGCCGTGGACACCGGCGCGGACCCCGAGCGCGCCCTGCTGCTGTCCGCGGGCCTCACCGGGCTGGCCGAGAGCAGCGCCCGGTGGTGGTTGGCCCGCAAGGGCACGCTGTCCCGGGACGAGGCGGTGTCGCTGATGTCCGCCCTGGCCTGGCGCGGCATCTCCGGCTTTCCACGCCGCGACGGCGACGGCGCGGCCGGCTGACGGGCCGGTCCCGATCGTCGTTCGCTGAGGGCGCACCCGCTGCGGCAGGTCCGCCGCGCCCCGCTGGACTAGCGTGGGCAGCAGCAGTCCGACCTGAGGAGGCATCCCCGCGTGGAAGTAAAGATCGGTGTCCAACACTCCCCCCGCGAGCTGGTCATCGACAGCCCCAAGACGCCGGACGAGATCGCGGCGGAGGTGTCCAAGGCCATGACGGCGGCCAAGGACGGCCTGCTGACGCTGGTCGACGAGCGGGGTCGCCGCATCGTCGTCCCGACCGACCGGATCGCCTACGTCGAGATCGCCGAGGCCGACCAGCGGCGAGTGGGCTTCATCGCCGGCTGAGCCGCACGCACGACCCGGACAGGGGCGCCCCCGCACCGCGTGGGCGCCCCTGTCGTGTCAGGAGACGAGCCGACCACGCCCTGCTTGCGCCGGTGCGGGGGCCGGAGGCCTCCCCCCGCCGGAGGAAGCGCAGCGGCTCCCCTCGCCCGGGGACGGCAGTTGGCCGCGGTGCGATCCGGAGGATCGCGATGTCGCACTGTCAGGGGTTGAGGCCGAGCGCCTGCATTCGGGCGCTGTGGGCGGTGGTGATCCGCTTCAGCAGCCCGCCGACGCCGGTCAGGTCCCCGGTGCCGGTGATGATCAGCTCGGCCAGGTCGTCGTGGTCGGCGATGACCGCCTGCGACTGGGTCAGCGCCTCGCCGACCAGCCGGCGCGCCCACAACGCCAGCCGGCCGGCCACCGCCCGGTCCGAGGCGATGGCGGCCCGCACCTCGCGCACCGCGAAGTCCGCGTAGCCGGTGTCGGCCAGCACCTCCTCCACCAGCGCGCGGTCGGGCTGGGGCAGGAACGCGGCCACCTCGCGGTAGAAGTCGGTCGCCAGGCCGTCGCCGACGTAGGCCTTCACCAGGCCCTCCAGCCAGGTGCTGGCGCGGGTGCCGTCGTGGAAGGCGTCCAGGGGGGCGACGAAGGGCAGCATCGCCTCCGCCGGTGTCACGCCCAGCTCCTGCAGCCGCGCGGTCACCCGCCCGTGGTGGGCGACCTCGGCGGCAGCCATCCGGGCCAGCGCGGCCCGGCCCTCCAGCGTCGGCGCCAACCGGGCGTCCTCGGCCAACCGGTCGAAGGCGGTGAGCTCGGCGTAGGCCAGCACGCCCAGCAGCTCGACGACGGCTCGCTGGTCGACCCCGGCCATCAGTCCCTCCTCGGCACTCCCGCGGCGACGGCGGCCTCCCCGGACGGTGCCCGGCCCGGTGTCGCACGGCGGTGCAGCGAGGCTAACGGGCTGGTCAGGCTAGGATGGAATCGGCGGACCCCCAGGTTCGTTCTGACCAAGCAAGTCCCTGTGCGCTGATGACCGCTGGATCTCCTCCTCGAGACCGGCCCTCTCGGGCCGTCTCCCGGGCAGTCTGCACCTCGACGCCCGGTCTGCTGGCCGCGTCGGCGCTTGGTTCGACCATCCCGGAACCGACCCCGGGACCGGCGAGCGACGTCGGGAAACGCCCTCCCGGGCACCGACGACGCGCAGGTCCCCCACCAGACCGAGGCGAGAGCACTGACCTCCACCGAGCACTTCTCCAGCGAGCAATCCTCCATCGAGAACACCCCCACCACCCCCGAGCTCGAACACGCCGAGACCGGCGCCCCAGCGCCCGAGCAGCTCGAGTCCACGATCGAGGAGCTGGGCGGCGCACCCGTCGCCACCGACAGCCCGCTGTTCAGCGACTTCGACGTGCACCCCGACGTCGTCGCGGCGCTGGCCGAGGTCGGGATCACCCGGACCTTCGCCATCCAGGAGCTCACCCTCCCGCTGGCGCTGGCCGGCCACGACCTCATCGGCCAGGCCCGCACCGGCACCGGCAAGACCCTGGGCTTCGGCGTCCCGATGCTGCAGCGCGTCGTCCCGGCGGCCGAGGGCGGCGACGGCGTTCCGCAGGCGCTGGTCGTCGTCCCCACCCGTGAGCTGTGCGTGCAGGTCTCCCGCGACCTGGCCGCCGCCGGCACCAAGCGCGGCATCCGGGTCCAGGCCATCTACGGCGGCCGGGCCTACGAGCCGCAGGTCCAGGCGCTGCAGGGCGGTGTCGAGATCGTCGTCGGCACGCCCGGCCGGCTGCTGGACCTCGCCCAGCAGGGCCACCTGATCCTGGGCAAGGTGAAGGTCCTCGTCCTGGACGAGGCCGACGAGATGCTCGACCTGGGCTTCCTCCCCGACATCGAGCGCGTGCTGCAGATGGTCCCGGACAAGCGGCAGACGATGCTGTTCTCCGCGACGATGCCCGGCCCGATCGTGAACCTGGCCCGCCAGTTCATGACCCAGCCGACGCACATCCGGGCGCACGGCAACGACGAGGGCAGCACCGTCCCGCAGACGACGCAGTTCATCTACCGGGCGCACAACCTGGACAAGCCCGAGCTGCTCTCCCGGGTGCTGCAGTCCCGCGACCGCGGTCTCGTGATGGTCTTCTGTCGCACCAAGCGCACCGCCCAGAAGGTCGCCGACGACCTCGTCGACCGCGGGTTCGCCGCGGCCGCCGTGCACGGTGACCTGGGCCAGGGCGCCCGCGAGCAGGCGCTGCGCGCCTTCCGCGCCGGCAAGGTCGACGTCCTGGTCGCCACCGACGTCGCCGCCCGCGGCATCGACGTCACCGGCGTCAGCCATGTCGTGAACTACCAGTGCCCCGAGGACGAGAAGACCTACGTGCACC
>JAOPUQ010000511.1 GCA_025963425.1 Modestobacter sp.
TGCGCGGGGGCTAACCCCGCGCACCGCGCCGGGGGGTGGTCAGCGCGAGCCGGCGCGCCGCTTGTTGTAGACGTCGAACGCAACGGCCAGGAGCAGCACGAGGCCCTTGACCACGGACTGGATGGACTGGTCGACGCCCATCAGCTGCATGCCGTTGCTCATCACGGCCATGATCAGACCGCCGACCATGGCGCCGACGACCGTGCCGACACCACCGGTGACGGCCGCGCCACCGATGAAGGCAGCGGCGATCGCGTCGAGCTCGAACATGTTGCCCGCCGCGGGCTGGGCGCCGTTGGACCGCGAGGAGTAGATGACCCCGGCGACCGCGGACAGGAAGCCCATGTTGACGAAGATCCAGAAGTTGACCGCCCGGACCTTGACGCCGGACAGCGTCGCGGCGGAGAGGTTGCCGCCGATGGCGTACACCTGCCGACCGAAGACCGAGCGCTTGGTGATCACCCCGTAGGCGACGACGAGCACGCCGAGGATGATCAGCACGATCGGCAGACCGCGGGCGTGCGCCAGCTGCCAGGCGAAGGCCATGACGACCAGGCCGACGGCGACCACCCGGGCGACGAACAGCGGGAAGGACTCGACCGGCTGCTTGTAGCGGATGCGGGCCACCCGGGTGCGGAAGCCGCTGACGGCGTAGCCGGCGACCGCGACCACACCGATGAGCAGGGTGAAGGCGTCGTAGCCGTTGCCGCCGAGGAGACCGTTGAGGAAGCCGCTGGCGACCTTGTTGTAGGCCGGGGGGAACGGCGACAGCGAGATGTTGTCCAGGACCTGCAGGGTGAGGCCGCGGAACAGCAGCATGCCGGCGAGGGTGACGATGAACGCCGGGATGCCGACGTAGGCGACCCAGAAGCCGTGCCAGGCGCCGACGAGCAGGCCCACGGCGATGGCGGCGAGGGCGCCGACGTACCAGGGCAGGCCCTGCTGGATGACCAGGACGGCGGACACCGCGCCGGTCAGCGCGACGACCGAGCCGACCGACAGGTCGATGTGGCCGGCGATGATCACGATGACCATGCCGATGGCCAGCACCAGGATGTAGGAGTACTGCAGGACGATGTTCGTGATGTTGCCCGGGCTCAGCGACGTGCCCCCGGTCAGGATCGCGAACAGCGCGATGATGGCCACGAACGCCACGTAGATGCCGCTGGTCCGGAGGTTGCGGGACAGGAGTGCCCGCAGGTCGCTCGTGCCGCTGTGCAGCGCGACGGCAGGGGCGTCCGCCACTTCCGGAGGGGTCTCGTTCGTGTCTGGCGGAACGGTCCTGGTCATGCTGCGAGCTCCCTCTCCTTGGTCATGAGCACCATGAGGCTCTCCTGGGTGGCCTCATGCACCGGCAGCTCGCCCGTGATCCGGCCGGCGGACAGCGTGTAGATGCGGTCGCAGATGCCGAGCAGCTCGGGCAGCTCGGACGAGATGACGACGACGGCCTTCCCGGCCGCGACCAGCTTGTTGATGATCGTGTAGATCTCGTACTTGGCCCCGACGTCGATGCCCCGGGTGGGCTCGTCGAGGATCAGGACGTCCGGGTCGGTGAACAACCACTTGGACAGGACGACCTTCTGCTGGTTGCCGCCCGACAGCTTCCCGACGATCGAGGACACACTCGGCGCCTTGATGTTCATGTCGCGCCGGCTGTCCTCGGCGACCTTGGTCTCCTCGTTGCCGTTGACCCAGCCGCGCCGGGACAGCTTGCCGAGGGCGGCCGCGGAGACGTTCCGGCGGATGTCCTCGATGAGGTTGAGGCCGTACTTCTTGCGGTCCTCGGTGGCGTAGGCGATGCCCCGGTCGATGGCCTCGGAGACGGTGCGCGCCTTCACCTCCTTGCCGTGCATGAAGATCCGTCCGGAGACGTCCCGGCCGTAGGAGCGACCGAAGATGCTCATCGCGAGCTCGGTGCGCCCGGCCCCCATCAGCCCGGCGATGCCGACGACCTCGCCGGCGCGCACGTTGAAGTGGGCGTGGTCCACGACGAGCCGGTCCTGGGTGGGGTGCTTGACGGTCCAGTCCTCGACACGCAGCACCTCCTCGCCCGGGTGCGACTCGCGGACGGGGTAGTAGGACTCGAGGTCGCGACCGACCATGCCGCGGATGATGCGGTCCTGGTCGACGCCCGGCTGGCTCATGTCGAGCGTCTCGACGGTCTGGCCGTCCCGGATGACCGTGGTGTGGTCGGCGATCGCGGTGATCTCGTTGAGCTTGTGCGAGATCATGATCGAGGTGATGCCGCGCTCCTGCAGCCGGCGGAGCAGGTCCAGCAGGTGCGCGGAGTCGGTGTCGTTGAGCGCGGCGGTCGGCTCGTCGAGGATCAGCAGCTTGACGTCCTTGGACAGCGCCTTGGCGATCTCCACCAGCTGTTGCTTGCCGACACCGAGCTGGCCGACGGGCGTGACCGCGTTCTCGTGCAGACCCACGGACGCGAGCAGCTCGGCGGCCTCGGCGTTGGCCTTGTTCCAGTCGATGAGGCCGCCGCGGCCACGCTTCTCGTTGCCGAGGAAGATGTTCTCCGCGATCGACAGGTAGGGGACCAGGGCGAGCTCCTGGTGGATGATCACGATCCCCACGGCCTCGCTGTCGCGGATGCCGGCGAACTGGCAGACGCGGCCGTCGAAGACGATCTCGCCGTCGTAGCTCCCCGCCGGGTAGACGCCGGAGAGGACCTTCATCAGCGTCGACTTGCCGGCGCCGTTCTCCCCGCAGATCGCGTGGACCTCGCCACGGCGGACGGCCAGGGAGACCTCCGACAGCGCCTTCACGCCGGGGAAGGTCTTGGTGATGGAGCGCATCTCCAGGATGTTCTCGTCCATGGACTACGTCGTCCCTCGTCCTTCACGCGGTGGTGTGCGGCTGAGTGTGCGCGCCCGGCGGAGCGGGTGGCGCGAGGTGCTGTGTGCCCGCCGCCGCGGGCTGCCCCGACCGGGGGTCGGAGGTGGTACCGGCCGGGCTCGGCAGTGTGCCGCCGAGCCCGGCCGGGACCAGGAGCCGGACGTCAGTCCGACTGGCCCTTGGCGACCTCGTCGGCCGTCCAGTAGCCCGAGTCGATCAGGACCGACTGGATGTTGTCCTTGTAGACCGTCTCGAAGGGCAGCAGGTAGGACGGGACGACCTTGACGCCGTTGTTGTACGTCGTGGTGTCGTTGGCCTTCGGCTCATCGCCCTTCAGGAACGTCTCGGCGGCGGCGACGGCCTGCTCGGCGAGCTTGCGCGTGTCCTTGAAGATCGTCGCGGTCTGGACACCGTCGGCGATCAGCTTGACCGAGGCGATCTCGGCGTCCTGACCGGTGACGGCCGGCATCGGGTTGGTCGCGGTTCCGTAGCCGGCGTTCTGCAGGGCGGTGATGATGCCGCGCGAGATGCCGTCGTACGGGGACAGCACACCGTTGATCTTGGTGCCGTCGTTGTACCCGGCGGTCAGCAGGTCCTCCATGCGCTTCTGCGCGGTCTCCTGCTGCCAGCGGAGCGTCGCCGCCTGCTCGATGTCGGTCTGCCCGGACTTCACGACCAGCGTGCCGTCCTCGATGTAGGGCTTCAGGGTGTCCATCGCCCCACCGAAGAAGTACTGGGTGTTGTTGTCGTCCAGCGAGCCGGCGAACAGCTCGATGTTGAACGGCCCGGTGGCGGTGCCCTTCGACACGTCCTCGTTCAGGAGCCCGAGGCCGACGAGCAGCGAGGTGCCCTGCGCGACGCCGACCTTGTAGTTGTCGAAGCTGACGTAGAAGTCGACGTTCTCGGTGCCACGGATGAGCCGGTCGTAGCTGATGACCGGGATCTTCGCATCGGCGGCGGCCTGCAGCTGGCTGCTCAGCGCGGTGCCGTCGATGGCGGCGACGATCAGCAGGTCGGCGCCCTCGGTGATCATCTGGTCGACCTGCTGCCCCTGGGTCGGGATGTCGTCACCCGCGTACTGCAGGTCGACCTTGTAGCCCTTGCCCTCCAGCTGCTCCTTGACGGACTTGCCGTCGGCGATCCACCGCTCGGAGGTCTGGGTCGGCATCGAGACGCCGATGGTCAGGTCCTCGGGCGCTGCGCTCTCGCCCGCGGACGAGCTGCTGCCGGCGCCGCTGCCCCCACAGGCCACCAGCCCCATCGCCAGTGCGCCCGCAAGGGCGGTCAACCTGAGCTTCCTGCTCACTGCAATCTCCTCCTCGAGACATCTGCCGCCGCAAGATCCGGCGCTCAGGCCCGCGTCAGCGCGAGCGGCCCAAGTGTGAGCGTTAACAGGTGGGCCGCGTCAAGCCGAACCGTTGTCACGGTCTTGTAACGACCCGTTCACGTGCCCGCCTCCGCCAGGACGCGCGGGACGGCCGTCACCCTCAGGGATGACCGGCGTCGTCCCGCCGGCGGGACGCCGTGACCGGACAGCGGGACGACGACCGCCGGCCAGGAGTGCCCCCGGCGATCGGGGCGCCGCCGGAGCGGAGCAGCCTCCGGTGGATCGTGAGCCCGGTCACTGGCACCATGCGCCCATGCGCGGGTTGATGCAGGACGTCCCCCTCACCATCGACACCATCTTCCGGCACGCCGAGCAACACCACGGCGATGTCCCGATGGTCACCGACGGCCCCGCCGGCCGGCTCCGGTCCACCTACGGCCAGTGGGCCGAGCGGACCCGCCGGCTCGGCGGCGTCTTCGACACTCTCGGGATCACCGCCGACGGCCGGATCGGCACGTTCGCCTGGAACTCGGCCCGCCACCTGGAGCTGTACTTCGCCGGCCCCAGCACCGGCCGCGTCGTGCACACGCTCAACATCCGGCTGTTCCCGGAGCAGCTGACGTACATCGCCAACCACGCCGAGGACGAGGTCGTCTTCGTCGACCGCACCGTCCTGCACCTGCTGTGGCCGCTCATCGACACGATGAAGACCGTCCAGCACGTGATCGTGATGGACGACGGCGGCGACAACGAGATCCCGGACGACCCCCGGGTGCTCGACTACGAGACGCTGCTGGCCGACGCGCAGCCGGTCGACTTCCACGTCACGGACGAGAACTCCGCCGCCTACATGTGCTACACGAGCGGCACGACCGGCAACCCCAAGGGCGTCGTCTACTCCCACCGCTCGACGTACCTGCACACCATGGGCGTGATCTCGCCCAACGCCTTCGGGCTCAGCGTCCGGGACGCCGCGATGCCGGTCGTGCCGATGTTCCACGCCAATGCCTGGGGCATCGCGCACGCGGGCCCGGCGGCCGGCGCGGCCATGGTCTTCCCCGGCTCGATGATGCAGCCCAAGGCGCTCGCCGACCTGATCGTCGAGGAGGGCGTCACGTTCACCGCGGGCGTGCCCACCATCTGGCAGGGGGTGCTGCCGCACCTGGCCGGTCGGCCGCACAAGCTGCGGGAGATCGGCTGTGGCGGCTCGGCGGTGCCGAAGGCGCTGTCGGAGGCCTACCGGGAGCAGGTGGGGCTGCCGATCCTGCAGGCCTGGGGCATGACCGAGACCCACCCGGTCGCCTCCTCCGCAGTCCTGTCCCGCGCCTTCGACGACGCCGACGACGCGGCCAAGGCGACCCAGCGCGCCCGGGCCGGCATCCCGTTCCTGGGGGTGCAGGCCCGGATCGTCGACGCCGACACCCTCGAGGAGCAGCCGTGGGACGACAAGGCCACCGGCGAGCTGCAGGTGCGCGGGCCGTGGTGCGCCGCGGCCTACTACAACCCCGATGCCGGGGTGGAGCTGGTGACGCCCGACGGCTGGATGAAGACCGGTGACGTCGCGGCGATGGCGCCCGACGGCAACATCCGGATCGCCGACCGCACCAAGGACCTGATCAAGTCCGGCGGTGAGTGGATCTCCTCGGTGGACCTGGAGAACGCGATCATGAGCCACCCGGCGGTGAAGGAGGCCGCCGTCGTCGGTATCCCGCACCCCAAGTGGGACGAGCG
>JAOPUQ010000234.1 GCA_025963425.1 Modestobacter sp.
GCCGCCGCGACCCCGGGGGTGCCGAACAGCAGCTCCTCCAGTTCACGGGGGAACACGTTGTAGCCCTTGTAGAGCAGCATGTCCTTGGTCCGGTCGACGATGGACAGGTAGCCGTCGGCGTCGAGCACACCGACGTCCCCGCTGTGGAACCAGCCCTCGGCGTCGATCGACTCGGCGGTGGCGTCGGGACGCCCGGCATACCCGCGCATGACCTGGGGACCGCGGATGCAGACCTCGCCGCGCTCGCCGACCGGCAACGGGTCCCCGCCGCCCAGCGGCCGGATGCTGATCTCGGTGTCCGGCAGCGGGACGCCGACCGTGCCCGGCTTGCGGACGCCGGAGGTGTGCGACGGGTTGCCGGTGGCCTGCATGGTCACCTCGGTCAGCCCGTAGCCCTCGCCGACCACCGCACCGGGCACCAGCGCCTTCATCCGCTCTATCAGCGGCACCGGCAGCGGGGCCGCGCCGCTGGAGAAGCCGCGGACGCTGGACAGGTCGGCGTCGGCGATGCCGGGCACCTGCAGCAGCGCCACGAACACCGGCGGCGCCCCACCGATGCCGGTGACCCGGTACCGGATGGCGTCGGCCACGTACGCCACCGGGTCGAACCGGTCGTGCAGGACGACCGTGCTGCCGGCCATCACCTGACCGTTGAGGTAGCCGATGACGCCCATGGCGTGGAACCACGGCGTGAGGTTGATCAGCCGGGCGGTGCCCAGCCGGGTGGGGTGCTCGTCGACGCTGCCGAACTGGTCGAGGGTGACGTCGCCGGCCTCGTCGAGCACGGGGACGGCGGCGGCGGCGAAGCAGCCGGACTGCAGCACGTTGGTGACCACCGCCCGGTGCGGCAGCTCCACCCCCTTGCTGACCCCGGTGGTGCCGCCCGTGTAGGCCAGGTGCGCCAGGTCGGTCTCCGGGTCGATGGCGGCGTCCCGGTGGGCGTCGGTGGGGTCGGCGGCGAACAGCTCGCCGAGGGAGACGGTGGGCACCGCGAACCCGGTCAGGTCGACCGGGGCGGCGGGGTCGGCGATGTGCTCCGGACCGGTGACGACCACGGTCTGCACGGCGGTCTCCGGCAGCGCGGCGCGCACCACCGGCAGCGCCGGTTCCCAGGTGACCACCGCGCGGGCTCCGGCGTCGCTGAGCTGGTGGGCCAGCGCGGCGGGCGGCAGCAGCGGGTTGGTGGGGGAGAAGGTGGCCCCGGCCAGCAGCACGCCGTAGTAGACGGCCGGGTACTGCAGGCAGTTGGGCAGGTGGACGGCGACCACGTCGCCCCGGCCGATGCCGAGCTCGGCGAGCCCCGCGGCGACGGAGTGGGCGCGCCGGCCCAGCTCGGTGAACGACAGCTCGACGTCGTGGTGGATGAACGCGGTGCGCTCCCCCCAGCGGCGCACCGCGGCGCGCAGGATCGACCCGACCGGCACCTGCGGGTAGTCCAGCGACCGGGGGAGCCCCGGCGGCCACGTGCTGGGGCTGGTGCCGGCAGGGGTGTCCGTCGCGGTCATCCGTCGTCCTCCGTCGGTGCAGCAGTGCTCGAGCGCATCGTGGCGCACGTCACTGTCCGGGTCCACACCGGCCCCGTGGGTCAGGATGACCCGATGAGCGATCAGCGCACCGCACTGGTGCTGGGTGGCGGCGGCATCACCGGCATCGGCTGGGAGATCGGCCTGGTCGCCGGTCTCGCCGAGGCCGGCGTCGACCTGGGCACCGCCGACCTGGTCGTGGGCACGTCGGCGGGATCGGTGGTCGGCTCGCAGCTGACCAGCGGCATCGCCGTCGAGGATCTCTACGCCCGGCAGCTGGAGCCGCCGACGCAGGAGCGGGTCGCCCGGATGACCCGGGGGGTGCTCGCCCGCTACGGGCTGGCCATGCTGCGTGCCCGCCGGGACGGCGTGGCCTTCCGGCGCCGGGTCGGCGAGCTCGCCCGGAAGGCCGCCGACGTCGGGCTGACCCCGACCGAGGACGAGCGCCGCGCAGCCATCGCGTCCCGGCTGCCCTCGACCGAGTGGCCCGAGCGGCGGTTCGTGGTCACCGCGGTGGACGCCGGGAGCGGGGAGTTCACCACCTTCACCCGCGACTCCGGGGTCGAGCTGCTCGCCGCGGTCGGTGCCAGCTGCGCCGTCCCGGGGGTGTACCCGCCGGTCACCATCGGCGGCCGGCGCTACATCGACGGCGGCATGCGCTCATCCAGCAACGCCGACCTGGCCGACGGCTACGACCGGATCGTGGTGCTGGCCCCCATCCCGCGCGGGATGGGCCCGATGGCCAGCGTCGACGCGCAGGTGACCGGGCTGGTCAGCCGGGTCGCCGTGGTCTCTCCGGACGAGGCCAGCCGGACGGCGATCGGGAAGAACGTGCTCGACCCGGCGGCGCGGGAGGCCTCGGCGCGGGCCGGGCGGGCGCAGGCGGCGTCGGTCGCCGCCCGGGTCGCCGACGTCTGGGCCGGCTGACCTCCGCGTCGCACCACGTCCCGGCGATCATGGCGCCGGGACCAGCTGGTCGACCCGGCCGGTGGTCGGGGGGCCATGATCGCGGGGACGTGGCGGACGAGGAGAGGACGGGCGATGGCGGATCCGGTGCTGGTCGAGGTGTCCGACGGGGTCGGGGTGCTCACGCTGAACCGGCCGGAGGCGAAGAACGCCGTCGACCTGGCGACGACGCAGGCGCTGGCCGCCGCGGTCGATGACCTGGAGGCCCGCCCGGACGTCGCCGTCCTGGTGCTGACCGGCGCCGGCGGCACCTTCTGCGCCGGGATGGACCTCAAGGCGTTCTCCCGCGGTGAGCGACCGCGGATCGAGGGGCGCGGCTTCGCCGGGCTCACCGAGGCACCGCCGGCCAAGCCGCTGATCGCCGCGGTCGAGGGATGGGCGCTGGCCGGTGGCTGCGAGCTGGCGCTCACCGCGGACCTCATCGTGGCCGCCCGGGACGCCCGGTTCGGCATCCCCGAGGTCAAGCGCGGCCTGTTCGCCGCCGGCGGCGGGGTGCTGCGGCTGCCCAAGGCGCTGAGCTACCAGCGGGCCATGGAGATGGCGCTGACCGGTGACCCGCTGTCGGCCGAGGAGGCGCACCGCTTCGGCCTGGTCAACGTGCTGACCGAGCCCGGCGGCGCGCTGGCGGGCGCCCGCGCGCTGGCCGCCCGGATCGCGGCCAACGGCCCCCTCGCCGTGCGGGCGACGAAGAAGCTGATCGCCGGTGCCGTGGGCTGGACCGACCGGGAGGCGCTGGAGATGCAGCGCGAGCTCGCCGACTCCGTCTTCGCCTCCGCCGACGCCCAGGAGGGCGCCCGCGCCTTCGCCGAGAAGCGCGCCCCGGTCTGGCGCGGGGAGTGATCGCCGCTCGATGAGTCACACCGCCGGGTCGGCCACCAGCGACCCGGCGGAGTGCTCGCTGCGCAGCCGGGTCTTGAGCACCTTGCCGCTGGGGTTGCGCGGGAGTGCCGGCACGATCGACCACTCCCGCGGGCACTTGTAGTGCGCCAGCCGCTCGCGGCACCAGGCGGTCAGCTCGGCCGGCGCCGGGGGAGCCGCCGGGTCGCGGGGGGCGACGACGGCCAGTGGTGCCTCGCCGTACCGGGTGTCCGGGACGCCGATCAGCGCGACCTCGGCGACGCCCGGGTGGCCGGCCAGCACGTCCTCGACCTCGGCGCAGTACACGTTCTCGCCGCCGGTGATGATCATGTCCTTCTTGCGGTCGACGACGTAGAAGTAGCCCTCGTCGTCCTGCCGGACCAGGTCCCCGGAGTGGAACCAGCCGCCGGCGAAGGCCTCCGCGGTCGCCTCCGGCTTGCCCCAGTACCCGGTCATCACCATCGGCGAGCGGTAGACGATCTCGCCGACCTCGCCCCGCGGCACGTCGGCCATCGCGTCGTCGACCACCCGCACCTCGACGTTGAGCATCGGGGTGCCGACCGAGCCGATCTTGCGCACCGAGTCCTCCCCGCGCAGCAGGCAGGTGACCGGGGAGCACTCGGTCTGCCCGAAGGCCGTGACCACCTCGGCCTGCGGGAAGGCCGCCATCATCGTGCGCAGCAGCGTGGTCGAGGCCGGTGCGGCGCCCCAGGAGATGCGGCGCAGCGCGGACAGGTCGCGGTCGGCCAGGCCCGGTACGGCGCAGATCGCCTGCCACATCGCCGGCACGAAGAAGGCGTTGGAGACCCGCTCGCGCTCGAGTTCGTCGACGGTGGCGACCGGGTCGAAGGCGCCGGAGCGGGTGACGACGAAGGTGCCGCCGGTCAGCAGGGCCGGCAGCATCCCGGACAGCCCGGCGATGTGGAACATCGGCGCCCCGGACAGCCCGATCCGGTCGTCGGGGCCGACGCCGAGGTGGGCGATCTGGCTGAAGGCGTGCATCAGCAGGTTGCGGTGGGACAGCACGGCGCCCTTCGGCTTGCCCGTCGTCCCCGAGGTGTACATCAGGAAGGCCGGATCGCCCTCGTCCACCGGGTGCTCGACCGGTTCGGCGGACGCCGCCGCCAGGGCCTCCTCGAACTCCGGCCCGACGGTCAGCACCGTGCGCAGGTCCGGGGCCGCGGCGCGGGCCTTGGCCGCGGTGTCGGCCAGCGCCGGGTCGACGACCAGCGCGACCGCCCCGCTGTCGGACAGCGCGTAGCCGACCTCGTCGGCGACCAGCCGGAAGTTCACCGGGACGGCGATCGCCCCGAGCCGGGCGGCGGCCAGGAACGACTCCACGCCCGCCAGCCCGTTCAGGGTCAGGACGGCGAGCCGGTCGCCCCGGTGCACCCCGCGGCCGGCCAGTGCCGCGGCCAGCCGGGTGACCCGCTCGTCGAGCTCGGCGTAGCTGCGGCCGGCGCCGGCGAACCGCAGCGCGATCGCGTCCGGGCCGGTGCGGGCGTGCCGGGCCACCTGGTCGGAGATCGTCATGCCCCGCCACCGGGCGGTGCGCTGGTCGCGGTTCTCCTCGCTGGTGCTCGTCGCCCGCGTTCGCGGGGCCGTGCCGATCGGTGAGCTCGCACGCTCGCTCACAGGAACTCCTCGCAGGCACCGGGTGTGACCTGCGTCATGCTGTCGGGGACGGCCCGGCCGGTCAACGGGCTCCCCGCCGAGGAGAGGCGCACGCATGGACTTCGACGACACCCCCGCCGAGGCCGCCTACCGGGCCCGGGTCCGGGGGCTGCTCGAGCAGCACGCCGTCGACCTGGTCCACCTCGATGCCGGGGAGGAGGCCGCCGACGCCGCGCAGCAGGAGCGCGCGCTGCGGCGCACCCAGCGCGTGCTGGCCGAGGCCGGGCTGGTCGGGGTGAGCTGGGCCCGGGAGCACGGCGGCCGGGCCGGCACGCTGGCCCAGCAGGCCATCGTCAACCAGGAGCTCGCCCGCGCCCGGGTGCCCACCCTGATCAACCACATCGGCCTGGGCATGTGCGGCCCCACGATCGTCGCCCACGGCACCCCCGGCCAGCACGAGAAGTACCTGGCCCGGTTGCTGCGCGCCGACGACGTGTGGTGCCAGCTGTTCAGCGAACCGGCGTCCGGGTCCGACCTCGCCGCCCTGCGCACCACCGCCGTCCGGGAGGGCGACGAGTGGGTGGTCAACGGCCAGAAGGTCTGGACGACGCTGGCCCACGTCGCCGACTTCGGCATCCTGCTCACCCGCACCGACCCCGACCGCCCCAAGCACGCCGGGCTGACCATGTTCGTCGTCGATATGCACGCCCCCGGCGTCACCGTGCGGCCGCTGAAGCAGATGGGCGGGCAGTCGGACTTCAACGAGGTCTTCTTCGACGACGTGCACATCCCCGACAGCGAGCGCCTCGGGGAGCCCGGCGAGGGCTGGCGGGTCGCGCTCACCACGCTGCTCAACGAGCGGGTCGCCGTCGGCGGTGGGGGGAACGACCTCGGGCTGTCGGTCGAGTCGCTGGCCGCGCTGGCCGCCGACCGGGTGCCGCGGCTGCCCGCCGACCGGCAGGTGCTGGCCCGCCAGGCCGTCGGCCGGGCCGCGGTCGCCGCGCTGGCCAACCGCTACACCGGCTACCGCCGGTACACCGCGATCAGCCGCGGCGGCCTGCCCGGCCCGGAGGCCAGCGCCGGCAAGCTCGCCGGTACCGCCGCGGCCAAGCTGGTCGCCGACGCCGGGGTGCGGCTCCTCGGCGAGGACGCGGTCTACAGCCGCGGACCGGACGGCGACGACGGCCGCTGGCAGCGCAACCAGGCCTGGCTGCCCGGCATCGCCATCGCCGGCGGCACCGACGAGGTGCTGCGCAACATCATCGGCGAGCGGGTGCTGGGCCTGCCGCCAGAACCCCGCGAGGACAAGACCGCCCCCTTCACCATGGGGAGCCGGTCGTGAACTTCGAACTGGACGACGACCAGCACGCCGCGGCCGCCGGTGCCCGCGCGTTCTTCACCGGCTCCGCGTCGGCGGCCGACGCCCGGCGGGCGCTGGACGGCGGGGCCGTCGCCCCTGGCCGCAAGGCGCTGGCCGACGTCGGCTTCCTCGGCATCACCATCGCCGAGCCGGCCGGCGGGGCCGGGGGCAGGGTGCTGGACCTCGCCGTCGTCGCCGAGCAGGGCGGCACCGTGCTGGCCGGGCCGTCGCTGGTCACGGCGGGGCGGGCGGCCGTCCTGCTGGCCGACCAGCCCGAGCTGCTCGCCGCGCTCGCCGACGGGTCCACCGCCTTCGCGGTGCTGGACGGCCCGGCCGACGGGTCCGCCCCGTCGATGGACGCCGCCGGCGCCGACACCTTCCTGGCCCTGGACGGCGGCGCCCTGGTCGTCGGGTCCGGGGAGGTCACCGCCGGCACTCCGATGGACGCCACCCGCGGCCTGGCCTCGGTCCGGCTCACCTCGCGCCGGGTCCTGCTCGAGGACGCCGGTGCCCGCTGGGTGACCGCCCGGCAGGTGGCGATGGTGGTGCTGGCCGCCGAGGACCTCGGGGCGGCCGGCCGGGCGGTGCAGCTGGGCATCGACTACGCGAAGGTCCGCACCGCGTTCGGCCGGCAGATCGGCTCCTACCAGGCGGTGAAGCACGCTCTGGTCGACGCCTGGGTGGGGGTGGAACAGCTGCGCTCGCTGGTCTGGTGGGCCGCCTGGGCTGCCGACTCGGCCCCCGCGGAGCTGCCGTTGGCCGCCGCGGCCGCGAAGGCCTTCGCCGCCCGGACGCTGGAGCGGGCCGCCGAGACCTGCGTGCAGGTGCACGGCGGCATCGGCTTCACCTGGGAGCACGACGCGCACCTGTACTGGCGCCGGGCCAAGGTCGACCGGCTGCTGCTGGGCGACGAGGCCGAGCACCTCGACGCCGTCGCGGAGCTGGTGCTGGCCGGGGCCCTCCAGCGGTGAGCGACCGGGCGCAGGTCCGCTACGACGTCGCCGACGGCGTCGCGACGCTGACCCTGCACCGCCCCGAGCGGCTCAACGCCTTCACCGCCGACATGGCCCGGGAGCTGGGCGGGGCGTGCGCGGCCGCCGACGCCGACGACGCCGTCCGGGTGCTGGTGGTGACCGGCGCGGGGGCGGCCTTCTGCGCCGGCGCCGACCTCTCCGGTGGCTCGACGTTCGACCCGGAGCGGCCGGGCCGGGAGGTGGCCGGCGAGACCATCGGCGGCGTCCCGCGGGACTGGGGCGGGGTGGCGGCGCTGCCGTTCGCGGCGCTGCGGAAGCCGGTGATCGCCGCGGTCAACGGCCCGGCCGTGGGGATCGGCGCGACCATGACGCTGCCGATGGACGTGCGGATCGCCGCGGAGTCGGCCCGCTTCGGCTTCGTGTTCACCCGGCGCGGGATCGTCCAGGAGGCCGCCTCCAGCTGGTTCCTGCCCCGGATCGTCGGGATCAGCCAGGCGATGGAGTGGGTGGCCACCGGCCGGGTGTTCGACGCCGCCGAGGCGCTGCGCGGGCGGCTGGTCTCCCGGGTCGTGCCCGACGACGAGCTGCTGCCCACGGCGTACGCGCTGGCCCGGGAGATCGCCGACAACACCTCCGCGGTCGCGGTCGCGGCCGCCCGGCAGCTGCTGTGGTCGATGCTCGGGGCGGCCTCGCCGTGGGACGCGCACCGGGCCGAGTCCGCGGCGCTGCGGGAACTCGGTGCGGGGGAGGACGCCGCCGAGGGCGTGCGGTCGTTCCTGGAGAAGCGGCCACCGGAGTTCGGCGCGCCGGTGGGCGGGGTGGCCGGCGTCCCGCGCTGGCCGGCGCCACCGGACGACCTCCGCTGACCGGCCCCGGTTTGTCCCCAGCCCCGTTGGGGGCAGGAGTCGGTCGTGGACACCGAGATCACCCTGCGGGTCGACGGCGCGCAGGCGCCGCTGACCGTCGACACCCGCACGACGCTGCTGGATGCGCTGCGCGACCGGCTCCGCAACACCAGCCCGAAGAAGGGCTGTGACCACGGCCAGTGCGGCGCCTGCACGGTGCTGCTGGACGGCCGGCGGGTGAACAGCTGCCTGGTGCTGGCCGTCACCGCCGACGGCGCGGAGGTCACGACGTCGGACGGGCTGGCCGCCGACGGGCAGCCGCACCCGCTGCACCGCTCCTTCGTCGAGTACGACGCCTTCCAGTGCGGCTACTGCACGCCGGGTCAGATCTGCTCGGCCGCCGGGATGCTCTCCGAGGCGGCGCAGGGGTGGCCGAGCAACG
>JAOPUQ010000238.1 GCA_025963425.1 Modestobacter sp.
GGCACGTGGTCGTCGACGAGGCCCAGGAGCTCTCGGCGATGGCCTGGCGGCTGCTGGTGCGCAAGTGCCCGACCCGCTCGATGACCGTCGTCGGCGACCTCGCCCAGACCGGCAGCCTGGCCGGCGCCACCGACTGGGGCGACGTGCTCAAGCCGCACGTCGGTCACCAGTGGCGGCTGGCCGAGCTGACGGTGAACTACCGCACCCCGGCCGAGATCATGGCGCTGGCCGCCGACGTGCTGGCCGCCGGCGAGGCGACCACGACCGCACCGCGGTCGGTGCGCAGCACCGGGGTGCTCCCGACCGCCGAGCGGGTCGCCGGGAGCGACCTGCTCCCGCGCACCGCGCAGCTGACCGTGGACCTCGCGGCCCAGGGCGGCACCGTCGTCGTCCTCGTCCCGCGCAGCCGGCTGGCCGACGCCGTCGCCCATCTGCGGGAGACGCTGCCCGGGGTCTCCTCCGGGAGCGCGGCGGACTCCTCGGCCGGCCCCGTCGTCCTGCTGCCCGAGCAGGCCAAGGGCCTGGAGTTCGACTCGGTGCTGCTGGTCGATCCGCAGGCGGTCCTCGACGAGGGGGTCCGCGGGCACAGCGATCTCTACGTGGCGCTCACCCGGGCGACCCAGCGGCTTGCCGTCCTGCACCCCGGGGAGCTGCCCGCCGAGCTGCACCGGTTGACTCCCGCCGGCCGGCCGTGACCGTCCGGAGCCGCGGGGTCAGCCGGCCCGGGTGAGGGCGAGCAGTGCGATGTCGTCGGCGCGGTGGGTGCCGGCGAGGTCGGCCAGCAGCCGGTCGACCAGCTCGTCGGGGTCCGCGGTCGTCGTCCGGACCGCCGAGGCGGCCAGCCGCGCCAGCCCCATGTCGATGTCGGTGGACCGGTTCTCCACCAGCCCGTCGGTGAAGAGCACCAGCGTCGCGCCGGGCGGCAGCACGCCGGTCCACTCCGCCGCCCGGGCCGGCGGCGCCCCGAGCATCGGGCTCGGGCGGACGGGCAGGTACTCCGCCCGTCCGCCGGTGAGCAGCAGCGGCGGGGGGTGCCCGGCCGAGGCGACGCGGAGGCGGCCGGAGAGCAGGTCCAGGGTGGCGAACAGCGCGGTGGCCATCCGCTGCAGGCCCAGCAGCGGCCAGCTGGCCTGCAGCCGGTCGATGACCGCGCTCGGCGCCGGGCTCTCCACGAGCAGTGCCCGGTAGACGCTGCGCAACTGGCCCATGGTGGCCGCGGCGGTGATGTCGTGGCCGACCACGTCGCCGACCGCGATCGCCACCTGCCGGCCGGGCAGCGGTGCGACGTCGTAGAAGTCGCCGCCCACCTCGACCCCGCGGGTGGCCGCCAGGTACCGGACGGCGACGGAGATGCCGGGCACCTCCGGCGGGGGCGGCGGCAGCAGGTTGGCCTGCAGGGTGTGCGACGTCCGCGTCTCGAACTCGTAGCGCTGCGCCTTGGCCATCACCAGCGACAGCTGGGCGCCCAGCTGCTCGGCGACCTCGACGTCCGCCGGGGTGAAGCCGCCGCGGCGGCGGTCCGCGCTGAGGGTCACCACGCCGAGCACCCGGCCCTCGGCGACCAGTGGGACGGCCACGATGCTGGCCAGCTCCAGGCCACGGACGGCCGCCAGCTCCCGCGGGTCGCGGACCGCGGACTCGATCCAGTCGGGGGTGACCACCGGGAACCACTGGGTGCGCCGCAGCGCGAGGGCCTGCCGCGCCGGGTACGGCAGCTCGCGGGCCGGCGGCGCCCACCCGCCCAGCCCGTCGACCAGGTGCTGCCGCGCCGGGTCACCGTGCCGGGCCGTCACCCGGCGCGCCCCGTGCTCGGTCACCAGGTCGATCAGGCAGACGTCGGCCAGCCCCGACACCGCCAGGCCGGCGAGCCGCTCGACCATCTCCTCCACCCCCGCGGCGCCGGCCAGCAGCCGCGCGGCGTCGAGCAGGAAGGCCGAGCGCTCGGCCTGCCGGGCGGTCTCCTCGTGCAGCTGGGCCCGTTCCAGCGCCTGGCCGGCCTGCCGCCCCAGGGTCCACAGCAGGTCGACGTCCTGGTCGGGCAGCTCCCCCGGGACCGGCTGCTCGAGGTCGATCAGGTCGCCGTCGAGCGCATCGCCGAGGCCCAGGACGAGCACGCCCAGCGACGTGCTCGCCGCGGACACCGGGACGACGACCAGCGAGTGCAGCCCGGCGTCGGCCATCGCGGCGGCCAACCGCGGTCGCTGCGCGGTCAACCGGTCGCTGAGGACCAGCGTGCGCAGCCCCTCGGCGAGCTCGAGCGCGACCCGGCCCTCCGCGGCCGTCGCCAGCTCCGCCAGCAGCCCCGGGGGCAGGCCGTCGCTGCGCGCGACCACGAGGCCGGGGGCGTCGGCGTGCCCCTCGACCCGGTCGGTGACCAGCCAGAGCGCGGCCCCGCGGGCACGCAACGCGCCCCGGGCCTGCTCCACCACGACCGTCGCGACGTCCTCGACGGTGGTCGCCCGGGCGAGCTCGGACACCACCTGCTGCAGCGTCCGGGACCGTGCCTCGGACTCCTCGGCGGCCCGGTGGGCGGCCAGGATGTCCCGCTCGTACCGCCGTCTGGCGGTGGCCTCGAACAGCGTCGCCCGCACCATCAGCGGCGCCCCGTCGTCGTCGCGGACCTCGACCGCGTTCACCAGGCAGGGCAGCAGCGACCCGTCGACCCGGACGACGTCCA
Source organism: Modestobacter sp. (assembly GCA_025963425.1). Lineage (GTDB taxonomy): Bacteria > Actinomycetota > Actinomycetes > Mycobacteriales > Geodermatophilaceae > Modestobacter. The sequence goes on from JAOPUQ010000238.1 coordinate 2,678, forward strand.
ACGCGACCTCACGGACCGCCCCCTGCATGCGCAGCAGCGGGGCCAGGTGGGTGTCGTGGAAGACCTGCCCGCCGACGCTGAGCAGGTCGCGCAGCCGGGTGCGCAACAGCTCCTCGGGCGGGCGCCCGGTCCAGGCGCAGAACGTCCGGTTGACCTTCACGATCGTGCCGTCGGGCAGCGTGGACAGGTAGCCGCAGGGCGCGTTCTCGTACAGGTCGGCGGGGTCGTCCTCGAGCAGCTGGTCCAGCTGCGCCCGGACGTCGCCGCCGGGACGCCGCTCCGCGTCGGCCATCTCGGGGCCGGCTACAGGAACGCCCGGATGGCGGCGGTGGTCTCCTCCGGCGCACTCAGGTTCGGGCAGTGGCCGGTGGCCGCCAGCTGGGTGAAGACGCTGCCGGGCACGTGCTCGTGCACGTAGCGGCCGGCCGACTCCGGGGCGATCACGTCCTCCGCGCACTGCAGCACCAACGTCGGCACCTGCACCCGGGGCAGGTCGGCCCGGTTGTCGGACAGGAAGGAGACCCGGGCGAACTGACGCGCGACGTCGGGGTTGGTGCGGCAGAAGCTGTTGGTCAGCTCCTCGGCCAGCTCCGGCCGATCCGGGCGGCCCATGATCACCGGCGCCATGGTCGCCGACCAGCCCAGATGGTTGGCGTCCAGGTTCTCCAGCAGCTCCCGGATCTGGTCGCGGGAGAAGCCGCCGGCGTAGTCGCCGTCGTCGACGTAGCGGGCGCTCGGGCCGACCATCACCAGGGCACCGAAGAGCTCCGGCGCCTGCAGGTAGGCCAGCACACCGATCATCGCGCTCACCGAGTGGCCGACGAAGACCACGTCGGTGAGCTCGAGCTCGCGCAGGACCTCCACCACGTCCGCGGCGTAGCCGCGCAGCGAGTTGTACTTGACCGGGTCGTAGGCCGACAGGTCGGAGTGCCCGAAGCCGACGTGGTCGAAGGTGACGACCCGGTGGTCGACCTCGAAGTCGGGGACGACGAAGCGCCACATGTTCTGGTCACAGCCGTAGCCGTGCGCGAAGACCATGGGCCGCCCGTCGGGCACCCCGCTCACACGGACGTCGTTCCGTGTGCTCACGATCATGCGCTGAACTTACGGGACCACCCCGCCTCGGTTCCACCGTCCGCCCGGGTCCCGGAGGCGTTCAGCCCGGTCGCACCCCGGTGAGGACGACGCGGCTGGCCGGGCGCGCCGGGATGCTCCGCAGGGAGATCGACAGGTCCTGCTCGGGCAGCACGTACTCCAGCCGGGCGAGCCGGACGGCGAGGGCCGACAGCAGCGCGACGGTGACGTCCTCCCCCGGGCAGCGGTGCCCCGTCCGGGGGTCCCCGGCGCCCTGCGGCACCAGCTCCCAGGCGCCGATCGGCCGGTCGAGGAAACGCTCGGGGCGGAACGCGTAGGGCTCCTCCCACAGCTCCGGGTCGTGGTTCTGCCCGAAGAGGTCCAGCAGCACCAGCGATCCGGCGGGCACCGTCTCGCCGTCCCACTGCACCTCGCGCGGCGTCCGGCCGCCGATGAAGGGGGCGAACGGGTAGAACCGGCGCACCTCGTGGGCGAAAGCGGTGGCGAACGCGGTGTCCCCGGAGCGGAGCCGCTCCCGGGAGTCCGGCCAGCGGTGCAGGGAGTGGGCGGCGAAGGCGACGAACCAGCAGACCGCGACGGTGGGCCGGAGGACGTTGAGCACCTCGACGGCGGCCAGCCGCGGCTCGAGCAGCTCGCCCTCGGAGTCGCGGTGCCGCGAGACCACGTCGACGACGCTCCCGGCCGGCACCGGCCCCGTGCCCCGGCGCACGCCCTCGACCAGCTGGGCCAGCCAGGCCTCCCGCCGTTGCCGCACGCGCCGGGCGCGCCAGTGCCGGGGCGCGCCGGTGGCGAAGCCGTCGACCAGGGCGGTGAGGTCGCGGGCCAGCGCCGGTACCTCCTCGTCGCACACCGGGACCCCGGCCCAGTCGCAGACGCCGCGGGTGAGCACCCGGCTGGCCTCGTCGACGAGCACCACCTGCCGCTGGCCGGCCCAACGCCGCGCCGCGTCGTCCCAGGCGGCGGTGACCGAGTCGACCAGCGCAGCGACGCCGTCGCCGGTCAGCAGGTCGACGAACAGCGCTTTGCGGACCCGGTGCGCCTCGCCGTCCAGCGAGTGGACCGAGCCGTGCCCGAACAGCGTGCTGACCACCGGCTCGGGCAGGGCGCCACTGCGCCGGACATGGTCCTCGTCGTCGACGAACCGGGCGCCCGCGGGCCCCTCGACGCCGAGCGCCTGCCGCCCCATCAGCCGCGTGCGCACGGTGCGCCGACCGGCCGCCCGCCGCCGGTCGGGCAGCCACGCGTAGCCCTGCACGAGCATCGGGAGGGTGTCGTCCAGTCGGAGGGCGCGCCGGCCGGGCCGTCGGGTCATGGGTCCTGTCGTGCCCAACCGTTCCCATGGGAAACGGCGATTCCGCCGGTGGGCCGCAACCGGCGGTTCCACCAGCCCGGACGGGTACGCGCCTGCCTGACCAACCGCCGGTGCTCGGCGTGCTGCACCCGGACCAGTACCGGCACCAGCCCCAGTGCGGTCCAGCCCAGCCACCGGGGTGCCGCCCGGTTCTCCCGCAGCAGACCACCGAGGGCAGCGATGCCGGACAGCTGGACGATCGGGTTGTAGAGCGGCATCAGCTCCGGGCCGAGCCCCTCGCAGTCGGCCAGCCAGGGCCACCCGAGCCGGGTCCGCCGCCGCGGCCAGCCGGCGAGGTGGGCGACGACCGCCGCCAGTCCCACGCCGTTGGCCACGGTCAGCACCACGTCCGCGGACGGCGAGGACCGGCCGGCCGCCCGCCAGGTGGCCGCGCCGGCCACGCCCCACCCGGTGGCGGCGGGAACCGGTCCGACGACCGAGGCGAACGGCATGCCGACGCCGGCGGCCAGTTCGAAGAACACGTGGCCGGCCACCCCGGCCGTCGCGAGACGGGTCAGCGGGCGGTGCGGGCTCATGGTCAGGACTTCCCCGTGCCGTCGTCGGGTGGACCGGAGCGGGACCGATCGTCCCCGGCCGGGTGGTCGTGGCCCAGCCGGATGAGCAGGTCGGCCACCTCCTGCCCCGCCCAGCTCTCCCCCGAGCCGCGGGCCAGCTGGGCGGCCACCGGGCCCAGCACCTCCGACAGCGCCGTCTCCGCCTCGTCCAGCAGGCCGCGGTACGCCGGGTCGAGCAGGTACCCGGTCGGCCGGCTGGACAGGCAGCCCACCAGGTCGAGCAGCACCTCCAGGCGGCGCGCGGCCTCGGCGGCGGGCACGTCGGCCGGTGCCATGGCCACGGTCTCGGCGTCCTGCTCCCACAGCCGGGCACGCACCGGGTCCTCCCGCAGGGCCAGCACCGTGCCGATGCGCCGCCGGGCGCCGTCCCGGGGGCCGCTCAGCGCGGTGCGCACCTGGTGGGCGATGCGGATCAGGTCGTCGTCCAGCATCGAGGTGCCGACGAAGAGCACGTGCCGGGTGAGCAGCAGGCAGTGCAGGACGCCGGCCAGCGCGCTCCCGGAGTCACCGAACCGCAGGTACTGCTCCCGGGTGAGGACGACGCTGTCCGGGTGCCCGGAGTCCCCGTGCAGCTTCAGCAACCAGGCCGCGCCCGCGATCGCCTCCTGGAACGGCAGCACCTGCAGCTCGCGACCCACGTCGGCGGCGGCGAGCTCGACCAGCGGGTCGTAGTCGGTGGTCACGAACTCCCCGACCGGCAGCCCCGCGACCAGCGCGTGCGCGAGCGAGTACGGACCCGGTCCGAACCGCTCCTGCACGTAGCGGGCCAGGTCCTCGCGGCCGAGCTCCCGGGCCAGCAGGGCGGCCGAGTCCTGCGGAGGCAGCTCCGCCAGCCCGGTGCGCAGCCCCTCGGCCAGGCCCGCGCGGGTGGCCAGCTCGTCGAGCAGCTCCTCCCAGGTCGGCAGCCCGGCCGCGGCGCTGACCCCGGCGCCGAGGAAGACCGCCAGCTGTCCGCGCCGGGCCCGCTCGCCGAGCTGCCCGGCCACCTCCCGCAGCGACCGGGGCAGGTCCCAGTCGCCGCCGCCACCACCCCGGCGCACCCGCTGCGCGGCGGACAGGTCGCTGGGCCGGCGCAGGACCAGGGCGACGTCGTAGCCGTGCTCGTCGGCGGCCTCGCGCAGCA
>JAOPUQ010000240.1 GCA_025963425.1 Modestobacter sp.
CGGCCGGGTCCGCGCGGCGGACCCGCACGCCGGCGACCGCCGCGGCCCCGGCTGTGGACGACGCCCCGGCGCCGCTGCACACCGGCACCGGCCCGGAGCTCGCGGTCAGGGGCCTCGAGGCGCCGACGCAGGCCGCGCCGCTGACCTACAGCGCGCCGAGCCTGGACTCGTCGGCGAAGGAGGGTGGCGCGGCGAAGGCGGCCAAGACCGCCACCGTCACCGGCACCAAGGCACCGGCCCGCAACGCGCCATGCCCGTGCGGTTCGGGCAAGAAGTACAAGCAGTGCCACGGGGCCTCGGGCAACTGATCCCGCTGCACTGCAGAAACGCCCCGCCGACCTGCTGGTCGGCGGGGCGTCCGGCGTTCCGGGGCCGGCGGAGGGCCGGGCGGATCAGCCCACCTGCAGGGCGGTGCAGCGCCACCGCCCGTCGATGCCCTCCATCCGGGCGGCGACGGCGTGCGCCCGGCCGTCGCGCCGGGCCACCGCACTGACCTCGGCCACCCCGTCGACGGGTTCGGAGACGCGGACCGAGCTGATCCGCACGGCGGTCGTCCCCTCGATGCACCACCGTGGTCGCCGGCGGGTGACGAGCACCGTGAACAGGGCGGGGCTGACCGCCGGTTGCAACTGCGACATCGGACGCCGCCCGGCGAAGGCCTCCAGGGCGACGGTCACGAGCCGGCGCGCGGCCGGCCCCGGCTCGGGGAGCTCGGCCCGGCGGCTGAGCGCCGGGCCGAAGTCCGGTTCGTCACCCGGCCGGCGGAGGAGCTGGTCCATCCGCGGCCGGGGACCCGGTGGTGGGGTGGGGCGCCGGGGACGGCGGCCGGGGACGAGCAGTCGGACGGGGATCCGCTCGTCCTCCAGCGGTGGTCCCGGCGTGCGCACCAGGACCAGGTGCAGTCGGCCCCGTTGGTCGCCGGAGCCGGGGAGCGCCGGTGCGGTCGCGGACGCGGCCGTCGCAGCGGCTGCGGCGGTGATCGGGGGTGCGCTCACGGCATTCCTCCAGGGACGTCGACGTGATCGGGGGTCGGGGTCGGTCGGGCGGCCGGCCGGTGGGTTCATCGCGGTGACCGGAGCACCTGGCCCGGCAGCAGCAGGTCGGGGTCGGGACCGATGACGGTGGCGTTGGCCTGCCACCAGTCGTGCACCTCGGTGGCGATCTCGGCGTCGCTGACCGGCGCCCCCGCCCGTTGCCGTGCCAGGGCGTCGGCGGCGATGTCCCACAGGCAGTCGCCGCGGAGGACGACGTGCTCCGCGGACGGGTCCGCGGGTCCCGGCTCCCCGGGCGGGCCGCCGGGCCAGTCGGGCGGGGCGGCCGGTTCCTGCTCGGGAGCAGGACCGGCTGCGTGCTCGAGCGGGTCGGCGAGCGGCCAGTCGGTCTCCAGCGACGCCGCCACGAGGCTGCCGGCGCCGGCCGGCGCCGGCGAGGTGGTCACCGCAGCGGTCGGGACCGCCGAGGTGTTGACCCAGGCCGGAGCGCCGGCCGCCAGGCTGAGGCCCACGGCCACCGCCGCGACCCGGCGCGCACCGGCCGGCAGCACCACCAGCAGCAGCAGGCCGGCGGCCCGCCCGCCGGCTCCGGGCAGTGCGGACAGGCCGGTCAGCAGCAGCCCCAGCGCGCCCCAGCCCCAGCACAGCCACCCGGCCGCCGTCGCGGCGACGACCAGCAGGGCGTCGGGGCCTGCGGTGTCGACGAGGGCCTGCGGGGCGGTGACGGCCGCGCGGACCTGTTCGGTCCCCGGGCCCAGCGCAGCCAGCAGCCACGCGGTGCCGGCCATGACCAGGCAGGTCGTCGTCCAACGGACGCAGGACATCGGCGCCTCCTCTCAATGCTGACCAAACACCATCAATGCAATCAAACGCAATCAAATGCATGCGTCTGTGGACAGCTAGCCTGTCGGGATGCGGTGGGAACAGCTCTTCGCGGACCTGGAGGCGCAGTTCGCCGCGCAGGGCCCCGGCGACGGCGCGCACGAGCCGGCGTCCCGCGAGCGCGCCGAGTACGGCCGGCTCCGGCTGGTCGAGCGGCTCCGTGCGGCGCAGGGGTGGCCGGTCACGCTGACCTGCCGCGGCGCCGGTGAGGTCACCGGCCGGCTGGTGGACGTCGGGGTCGACTGGTTGCTCCTGGTCGACGACCAGCGGCGGGAGGTGCTCGTGGCGACCGGAGCGGTGCGTGCGGTCGGGGGACTGGGGGCGGAGACCGCGGTGACCGAGGAGCTGGGTGCCGTCGCGCGCCGGCTGGACCTGCGCCGTGCCCTGCGGGGTCTGGCCCGCGACCGGGCCACGGTGCAGTGCCTCCTGGACGACGGCAGCGCACTGACCGGGACGGTGGACCGGGTGGGCGCGGACTTCCTCGAGCTCGCCGAGCACCCGGTCGACGAGCCGCGCCGCCGCGGGGCGGTCACGGGGGTGCGGGCGGTCGTGCTCGAGGCGGTGGCCGCGGTCCGGACCGCCCGACCGGCGCTGGACTGACGTCTTCGGTGGCCTGCCGGCGGGTGCGGCGGGAGGAGGGGCGGATCAGCGCGGGGTGTCGGCCTCGGTGTCCTCGGCGGCCGCCTCGACGACCCCGGCGCGGGCCTCGGCGTACTTCTGCTGGATGAAGCGCTCCAGCTCGTCCTTCTCCACCCGCCACTGCCCGCGGCCGCCGATCTGGATGGCGATGAGCTCCTTGCGACGCACCAGCGCATAGGCCTGCGACCACGACACGTTGAGGATCTCCGCGACGTCGTCGAGGGTCAGGAAGCGCTGCGTGGCCATCAGTGTGGATCTCCCGTCGAAGGTCCCGTCAGTGTGGCAGCCGGGCCGCCGTGGGCTCCGGGCGTCATCCGAAGGTGTGGACAACGGCTGCGCGCGGGGATGCGCCTCGGTCATGATCTGCCTCCGCAGCGCAGTCGGGCGGCCACGACGTGGTCGGCGCGCTCGGGAACGGACGGGGGCCGGGGCATGGCAGTGCGGAGCGCGACGTCGGGAGCGGCCCGCCCGGGCGGCGGCGACGACCCGGTGCCGGCCGGTCCGCAGCCCCGTCGCGTCCGGCCACCGCGGTGGCTGGACCTGCGACTGGTGCTCGGCGTCCTCCTCGTGCTGGGCTCGGTGCTGGTGGGCGCCCGCGTGGTCACCGCGGCCGACGCGACGGTGCCGGTCTGGGCCGCCACCGCCGACCTGGGGCCCGGCACCGTGCTGGATCGGGGCGACCTGGTGGCCGTCTCCGTCCGGCTGGACGACGTCGCGCGCTCCTACCTCGCCACGAGCACCCGCCCGGAGGGGCGGGTGCTGTCCCGGGCCGTGCAGGCCGGGGAGCTGCTGCCCCGCTCGGCCCTGGACTCGCCGACCGGCCTGGTGCAACTGGCCCTGCCGGTCCAGGCCGGGTTCGTGCCCCCGAGCCTGACCCGCGGCCAGCTGGTGGACGTCTACGCCGTCGCGGATCCGGCTGCCGGCGCACCCGCAGCCGCCGGTGGGGACGTCGCTCGCGTGGTCTCCGGAGCCCCGGTGCAGGCGGTGTCCGGACGGGGCGACGGCGTGCTGTCCACGGCGACGACCACGGTGCAGGTGGTCGTCTCCGTGCCGGCGGACGACGCCGCGGACGTGCTGGGCCTCATCGGCGGACGCGGCCTGGTCGTGGTGGTCCGGGACCCCGCCGACACCGGGAGCGACTCCGGCGACGCCAGCGGACAGGGTGCCGCGGGGACGAGCGCACCGGCCGGACCGACCGGCTGATGGCGCTGCAGGTCTTCACCGCCGTCACGGGGGCCGCCTGGGAGTCCGAGCTGGTCGGCGCCCTCGACCGCGACGACCACGGGGTCACCGTCGTCCGGCGCTGCGTGGACGTCGCCGAGCTGCTGGCCGCGGCGGCCACCGGGACCGGGCAGGCCGCCCTGCTCTCCGCGGAGCTGCGCC